>JANPMZ010000243.1:0-11391 GCA_031427195.1 Nitrospirota bacterium | reverse complement strand
GCTGATCGTTACGGTCTCGAAAAAGACTTTCGACTTTAACGGCAAACCTGCACGCACCCATTCTCATGACACCGGCGCTGCGTGGGTCAGCCTGGCGCTCCAGGGGTCCTTCATGGGTCTCGTGATCCACGGTATGCAGGGGTTCGATTATGAGCGGGCTCAGACTGAATTGAACGTTGGCGAAGATCGTCAAGTCGAGGCGATGATCGCAGTCGGACGGCCGGGCAACAAGTATGACCTTCCGTTCGCGCTGGAGCAGCGCGAGTTCCCTTCGGACAGAAGAAAACTTGAGGATCTCGTTTTTGAGGGCGGATTCGCTCAATGACCCCTATGAATACGGTCATCAAGACCATCGAGGTCTTCGGGATTTTCGCCTTTGCGCTGTCGGGCATCATCGAAGCACGCAAGAAGGGCATGGATATCGTCGGCGTTTACGCCGTGGCCATGATCACGGCCTTCGGCGGGGGCACGCTCCGGGACTTCATCCTGGACCGGCATCCGCTGTTCTGGGTCGAGCATTACTGGTATCCTGTCATCTTTCTGGCCCTCTCCCTGCTCGGCGGGTTCATCACGAAACAGGTGACGGAGCACGGGAAGGCGATGTCTCTGGTGCTCGTGCTCGACGCGCTCGGGCTCGGCCTGTTCAGCGCAACGGGCGCCTCGCTGGCCTATCAGGCGGGGCTGCACCCGTTCATCGCAGCGCTTCTGGGTGTCACGACCGGTGTTTTCGGAGGCGTTTTGCGGGACATTATCTGCAACGAGATCCCCGCGGTCTTCCAGAGGACGGAACTGTATGCGACCTGCGCATTCTTCGGGGCCTGGTGTTACCTGGCCGTGATGCAGGCAACGGGGAACGATGTCTTCGCCGCCATTATCTGCATTGCTGTTACATTTGTGTTGCGGATGTTCGCGATACGATATAAAATAAAATTGCCGATTTGAGCAGCAAAGGGTGACGAGCGCGGAAGATGCGCTTGAGATCATGAGGTTGGTACAGCCTGAGCTGGTTCTGACAGCGGTGTCGCTGACCGGATGAGAGGGATAAAAAGAGTGTTTGCCAAATACCGGAACGCGATCAGTAAATCCTACGGATGGAATGTTGAGCTGGTCTGCCGGCATTGCAAAACGAGCGTGATGCCGCGCTATGAGGGGCGGTCGCCGCATATGGCAGGCGCTGGTGACGCGACGATTGTTGCCAAACTCGCTTGTCCTGCCTGCGGGCAGCGGCTGATCGATGAACCGGTCCGCAAGCTCGCTGACCTGTTTGCCGACGTCCCGGTATCTCCACTAAACCACAGGATCATCAAGCAGTTTATTGCCGGCCTGATCATTGTGCCCGTTACCTTTGCCTTTCTGCTCTTTGTGGGCCTGCGGATGGGGTGGTGGGGGAATAATGCTTTCGGGCTTCTGCTGCTTTCGGCTGCCGTGGTCCCCCTGCTGGTCATGCTGAAAAATTACCGGATCGCGCTGCTGCGGTCTGGCTGCGCTTGCGAAAAACCGGCATACCGGTTTCTGGGGAACCTGCAAGGGGCCTGCTGCTATTGCTGTTCATCCTGCGGACGGCTGGTGCGGCTGCAGGAGTAATCCTGTTGCCGCGGATCTTTCCGACGGCCCGCAGTCGCTTCACTTCAAGGACTTCGGAAAGCTCAATGCGAAGATCTGGAGCCTTGATGCGTTTGTCAGGAAGCACCTCGCATGATCGTTATGCCTTCTGGCTGACACCGGAGGATCGAGGACGAAAGGAACATCACCATGGATATTAATAAAGCGCTTGCGCTCCTGGAAAAGGTCGAAAGCGCCTTTTCAGATTTGTATAAGAAACTGCACGAGGATTTTCATCATGATACAGCGGCAGCTCAGTTCTTTTTCAATATGCATATGGACGAGGAGTCTCATCGCTCGATCGTTCGCATGGAACAGCGCATTGTGCGGGCCTCGCCCAAGGTCTTTCGGGAACCCAAGGTTAATCTTTCGGAGCTCAACTCGTGTCTTGATATCGTTGAGAAACTGAAGCGGGAAAAGTTGGCGCTGCCTGAATTGATCGAGCATCTTTACAACCTTGAACATTCCTTGGCGACAAGCTACTTCATCGACGCCATTCAGGACACCAATGAGGACCTCAAGGAGTTTCTCGTGAACCTCGGTGACACGTGCGTTGTCCATCGCGAGCGGGTCGCCGGTTTTGCCCGGAGCCTCGGCGTAAAGATCGAAGAGGTTCAGAAGGGCCAGTCGCGGAAGGCACGCGTCGGTTTTCCGGACAAGGTGACCATCAATTCTTCCATGGCGGTGCGGGGTGTCGACATCAGCGAGGGTGGGATGTTTCTGCTTACCGGACGCTCTTTCCCGACCGGCGATCCCCTATTCCTTGAATTCACCATCCTGCAGGTTCCGGTCACTGCCAAGGCGGTGGTGCAGTTCAATATCGAAGGCGTGGGCATGGGCGTCAATTTTACGGACCTTGCGGGCAAGGACCGGGAACTGATCGCTCAGTACGTGGACCGGCGCATTCATGAAAAGGGACCGGAGAAGGACAAACGGGTACTTCTGGTGGGGAATTCCGATCTCAGCGACAGCGGAACGCGGATCTTCACGAACGCCCTTCTCGGCGTGGGCTGTAACGTGGTGGCCATTTCAGGTTTTGAAGAAGCAGTGACCGCTCTGCGAAAGGGAATGGATCTCTCCTGCATTGTGATCACCTTCGAGACAGATCTGGACACCAATTACTATATTTACTATTACCTGTCAACGCTGGACCAATACAAGAACCTGCCTGTGCTGGTATTAACGAATACCCAGGACAAAGTGTTCAGGGAAAAGCTTGCCAGCCAGAGCAGGGCAAAGCTGCTCAGTAGAATAACCACGTCGCCCAAGCGCCTCATCGAAGAGGTTAAAGCGGTGATCGGATAACCGCAATTCAAAATTCAAAAAGGAACATTCAATCTTTTGAGTTTTTGAATCTTGAATTTTGAATTCAGACACTATTCATATATGGAAACACTCTCCCCTTTTATCCCTGTCCTGACTGCTCCTCCCTTGACACGACCCGGGACGGTTCCGGTCGCCGACCGGCAGACGATGCATGTCCCGCTCTATAAGGTCTTGCTGCATAATGACGATCATAACACGATGGAGCACGTGGTACGGGTCCTCTTGCGCGTGTTCAAATTCGAAGAAAAACGCTGTGAGCAGCTCATGCTGGAGACTCACAACCACGGCGTGGCGTTGTGTACGGTCGAGCCGCTGGAGCAGGCAGAACACCATCGGGACCAGCTCCGGTCCTTTTCCCTGAGCGCAACCATCGAGCCGGAATGAACCAGAGTGGTGCGATGAACATACGGTCATGCCGCATTGGATGCGCCGCCTGCTGCATTGCGCCCTCGATCTCCTCGGCTATTCCGGGAATGCCTGGTGGAAAGCCCGCGGGAATTCGTTGTAACCAGCTTACCCTTGATAACCGCTGCATGCTTTTTGACAAACCCGGACGTCCGGCGGTCTGCAGCGCCTATTCTGCGACAGAAGAGTTTTGCGGCTCCAGTCAGCGAGATGCTTTGAAAAAACTTGAGGAGCTGGAATTGATAACGAGGTCATAGTGGATGTGTGTGTTGTTGAGCTTCTGCAGCAGAATTCGGTCGCTTGTACAAGGACAACCCGGACACAACGTCACCAAGACGTTCTGTTCTTTCTGATCGTTATCAACTTACTCGTTAGTGGTAGTATTTTCGCCCGATCGGTAACTCAACAATTGTTGCCTATGCGTCTGGATGTGCCGCAGGTCTTTTTTGAAATGATACTCGTTGTTATTGGCGTTGCTCTTTATAAGCTATCCTTGAACAAGGACAAGGCTGTTAATATGCTCGTTGTTTTGTCGATACTGGTTTTGATTCATGGATTTGGTCTGACAAGTAACGGTAACTTAAGGGGTCGCTTCTTTGATTTTGACAATTATGACAAGGTTAAAGAAGTGACCCCCTGGATGCCCAAAAAACAGAGGCGAGAAAAGGGATCTTTTCTCGCCATGATATATATTTTTCACTTGAGGCGGCCTTAGAGGGTGTGACCCCGCTACTGCGACCTCCCCGACATTGGCCAGACCGTCTGCTATTCGGCTACTTCGCCCCGGCAATGAGTTTCAGCTTGTCCTCGATGGCCGACGGCGCGCCGGAGATCTTCATGAACGTTCCCATCGTGAGGTCCGGAAAATTGACGGCAATGCGGAACTTGCCGTGGAGCATGTAGACCTTTCCGTCGGAAACGATGAACTCATAGGGAAGATGAGCAGTATGCTTCATTTCGCCTTTGTCGATGAGCTTCATGATCGCGGCATCGGCCCCCTCCCCTTCCGTCATTCCTACCCCGAACACTGACTCTTTCTTCCCCGGCATATCGACCCGGTAGACCTTGACCACGCCCCCTTTGCGCGCAACGAGGTTTGCTTCGACTGCCTGCACGGCCTCCTCCTGCGTCTTATAAGAAGCGAGCTCGATGGGGTCCGTGAAATAGGGCATCATCATCATGTAATGATACTTGCGCAACTTATTCGGCTTGAACCCGTCCTGGGACCCGAACGCGGCCTTCTTGCCAAGCGCTTTTTCCAAGGCCTCTGCGGTCTCCGCAAGGGTGTCCTTCATGCGGTACGCCTGTGCCATATACAGTGGGTTCGTGTAGGCGACCTGCAGCTCCTTGGCCGTTTCTGTCAGAGAAATGCGCTGCACCGCGCCGTAGGCGCCGAACTTGGACTTGGCAGCGTTGTTCTTGAGGGCTTCACTCGTTACGACCATGACGCGGACGCCCTTGTACGGTGCGTAGTCGCCGACCACCTCAAACCCCTGCAGTGCGAGGGCGGCCTTGATCTCCTCGAACTTTGCATCAATGCTCCCCGGCCCGCTGGACCCGAGGACAAAAGGCTTCAGGACCGCGTCGTCTGCGCCGACCGGCACGCCGGACAGGAGAAGCGCGAGGACTGCGAGAATCGCGAGAACTGTCACGTTTCTGAAAATGATCATGGTTCCTCCTTTTTTTGTTAACACCTATTCAGCCCTTGAAGGACTGGTCCATTTATGCAAAGCGCTGAGAAGTAGTAGAACAGCGGCTCAGACTTCGTCCTTTCACTCCTTCTGAACCTTCTTGTGGCAGTTAGAGCACTCAAAAAAAAGGTACTATAAATTACCGCAAATGTAAAGGGGGATCTGTGGACCCGAGAACAGCGATAGAAAATGGGCAGGCCCTCTTGATGAGCAGATGAGCATAGGAGACGTTGATACCTAGAGCGCATTTTGCTTGACAAGCCATGCCGTATCAATATGATCATCCCATGCCACGCCAAGCGAGACTGGACGTACCAGGAGCCCTGCACTACATCATGGTGCGGGGGATCAACAAGGCAACTATATTCGACGACGATGAGGACAAGGCGCGGTTCCTTGAACGCCTCGGACAGAACGTTCTTGAGGGGAAATGCTCCTGGCTTGTCACGTTTCAACGTCCCCGAAGTAAGTCCCCGGAAGAAATAAGCAAAATCACCATCGCTATCAGTACCACCGCTTTCCATCCATATTTCGTAGAGCTCCCATGCCTGTTTTTATTGCGTGAATTTTTTTCTATGGATTTATCAAAAAATCGTTCGATTCGGTTGATCCGCCGACGACTGAGACCTGCCTGCCTTCGATCTTGAGTCTGCCCTCGGCATACAATTGAATTGCCCGCGAATAGATCTTATGTTCCTGCATGAGGATTCGCTCCGAGAGGCTGTCCTCGGTATCGCTGTCCAGGATTGGGACCACGGCCTGGATGATGATGGGGCCGGTGTCCATGCCTGCGTCAACGAAGTGCACGGTGCAGCCGGAGAATCTGACGCCGTGATCCAGAGCTTTTTTCTGCACATGAAGACCGGGAAAAGCCGGTAACAGGGAAGGGTGGATGTTCAGGATGCGGTGCGGGAAGGCGGCGATCAGCACCGGAGTGATGATGCGCATGAAGCCCGCGAGACAGACAAGTTCCACACCCCGATGCTGGAGTTCCTGCACCAGCAGGGCGTCGTATGCATCGCGTTTGCCCTTGTAGCCTTTGGCGCTTATGTGGATTGCCGGGATGTTGTGTTTTCTTGCTCGTTCGAGGGAATAGGCATCGGCCTGGTCGCTGATGACGACCGCGATCTCCGCAGCGAGCTGGCCCCTCTCGATAGTGTCGATAATGGCCTGGAGGTTTGATCCCCGTCCCGAGACGAGGATGGCGATGCGGATTTTGTTCATGGGAACTCCTTACAGAAGGGTCCGGGGTCCAGGGTTCAGGTGAAATGATCGGACTCTGGCTACTATCATTCTTTGTACTTCACCACCTGTTTCCCTTTTGCGATCTCACCGATCAGGTAGGCCCGCTCACCGAGTTTTTGTGCGCGTTTCATGACGGCTTCGGCTTGTTTTGCCGGTACTGCCATGATCATGCCGAGGCCCATGTTGAAGTCCCGGTACATCTCATGATCGTCCACGCCTGCCTTTTCCTGGATCAGCGAAAAGATGGGATGGATGTCCCAGGTTCCCTTGACGATCAGGGCCTGGGCGCCTTTTGGGAGCATGCGCGGCGTGTTCTCGGTAATGCCACCGCCGGTTATGTGCGCCATGCCGCGCAGGTCGAATTCCCGCATCAGCGCCAGTATGGTTTTTACGTAGATCCGCGTTGGAGCGAGGAGGATCTCTCCCAGCGGCCGGTCGAGCCCGGGAACGATCTTCCGGAGAGAGTAACCGGCTTCCTCGAGCAGGACCTTGCGAGCCAGCGAGTAACCATTGCTGTGCAGGCCTGATGATGCAAGTCCGACGAGCTTGTCCCCGGGCCTGATCCGTGAGCCGTCGATGAGCTTCTTCTTTTCCACCACGCCGACGGCAAAGCCCGCCAGGTCGTACTCATCATTCCCGTAGAATGACGGCATTTCTGCGGTCTCGCCGCCGATCAGGGCGCAGCCGGACTGCCTGCAGCCTTCGGCAATGCCTTTGATGATGTTGGCGTGCTCCTTTGGCTTCAGCTTGCCCGTGGCAAAATAGTCGAGGAAAAAGAGCGGCTCCGCACCCTGGACAATGATGTCGTTCACGCACATGGCGACGAGGTCGATGCCCACGGTGTCGTGCTTTTTGGTGAGGAAGGCGATCTTGAGCTTGGTTCCCACGCCGTCCGTGCCGGATACGAGGATCGGATCCTTGTATTTTTTGAGGGCAAAGAGCCCGCCGAAACCGCCGATGTCGGTGAGCACTTCCGGGCGGAACGTTGACTTGACGTAGGGTTTGATCTTCGACACAAAGAGGTCTCCGGCATCGATGTCAACGCCGGCATCCTTATAGGTAATGGCCATGGAGGTTCCCTTCTTAAAATTTTGTCGATAGTACCTGTAACCAGCGCTGCTGTCAACAGGTTTCAGCCGCAGGAGCGGGGAGTGAAATACCGCATCCGTTATCGGACTTTTTGCTGGATGTCCCGTATGGTGGAATTATTCATGAGCTTGAGGAACTGGGGATTCGCCATGAGCGCGGCAGTGTCGCCGGAAGTTACGGCTTTCATGACCGCGGGATCTTCGAGGATCTTCATAAATTCGGGGTCATTCTGGAGCGATTCGATCTTGCTCATGATTTCCTTGTCGTTCATCATCCTGTCCTGCAGGGCACTTACGTCTCCGGCCCTGTTATCAGGAGGTGCTCCTGAATTGGCAGCAGCCGGCGTCACGACCGGTCTGATAGCGTGGACCTTCGACTCCTCGATCAGCACGGTGCCCAGGCTGCCTGAGCGTATGGTGTATTTCCCGTTCGTCAACGATACGACTTCTCCGGTAACGATACTGCCGTCCCTGAGCTCGATGGCCCGGATCTCTCCGGCACGGCTTTCCTGTGCCAGGAACAGGACTGAAAAAAGCATGAAGAAAAGTATGGTTCTCATTGCTTACCTCCTTGGTAACTATAGCATATATAATCGCGCATTCCTATTGATACGTGATCGAACCTTTTGCGACCGAAGGGGCGGCGAGGACGCGCAGTTCGGTGAGGTGGAATTCTTTTTTTAACACAAGGATGTTTGAGCGTTTCTGGCCTATGGCGGCGGCAACATCGGAAGGATGGCTGAGCAAACAGGCAGGGCCTGCTCCAGGCGCGCGCTGGTGCAAGGCGGCGCGCATCCGGTTCAGAAGGACCAACGAATCCACGAGCTGCCTGAAGGCCGGATGATAAGGACCCGCCAGGACGGTGCCGGGTCTTTGAAGCTCCTCCGTCGGCTGGAGCCCCATGCGGATCACTGCGATGCCTGCGCGCTCGAATTGCAGAAAGGCGTTCATGCACCACTGTACTGCTTCGTCCATAGACAACGGCGTAAATTGTCCCGTGCGGTACAATGTTTCGAGCGGGGTATCTTTGATCACGAGCGCCGGGTAGAGACGGACGAAGGCCGGCCTCATTCCGAGGACGGCGCTCACAGTCATCATGAAGGTTTCGGCGGCGTCCCCCGGCAAGCCGGGCATCAGTTGCAGTCCGATGGTGAAGCCCTGTTCCCGGAGCAGGGTGACGGCATGGATGGTATGGGCTGCGGTATGGCCCCTGCCGGAACGCATAAGCACGGCATCATTCATGGATTGGACGCCCAGTTCGATGGTTTCCACATGATGGTCACGGAGGAGAGCAAGGATCTCCCTGTTGATGCAGTCCGGCCTGGTTGAGAGGCGGAGCCCTTTGATCCGGCCTGAGACAATGAACGGTTGACAGGCCTCGAGGTAGCTTTTCTGAACTTCGATCGCCAGGGCGGTAAAACTGCCGCCATAGAACGCCACCTGGGCCGGTTCCCGCTGTTCACTTTTGTTCAGATAGGCGGTGATCGTCTGCGCGACGGAGGATGGATCCACGGACGTTCGCTGCCCGGTGATATGCTTTTGATTGCAGAACACGCACTGGTGAGGGCAACCGGCATGGGGAATGAAGAAGGGGATGATCATGGAAATACAGGGGTCAGGAGACAGGAGTCAGGAGAAATGAAACGGCTATTCCCTTACCCTTCTGTATTCTGTCTCCTGTCTTCTGGCTCCTGGCTTCTTAGTTTTTCAAGCGCTTCCTTCGCGGCTTTCTGCTCGGCTTCCTTTTTGCTCTTGCCCGTTCCGCGGCCATAGACCTGCCCCCTGACCAGCAGTTCCACGTCGAACTGTTTCTGGTGGTCAGGGCCGGTCTCGGACACGACGCGGTATTCAGGCAGTTGCTTGAGGCGCTCCTGGCAGCGCTCCTGGAGCGCTGTTTTGTAGTCTAGGGTGGTGCGTGACGCGCAGGTCCTCTTGATCACGTCCTCGAAAAAGCGAAGGATGAAGGCTTCGGCAGTGTCCTTGCCGGCATCGAGGTACAGGGCGGCAATGAGCGCCTCAAGGGCGTCCGCCAGCAGCGAGTCCTTGTCGCGTCCACCGGTCTGCTCTTCGCCCTTGCCGAGCAGCAGGTAGCTGCCGAGCGCCAGGGTGCGGCCGATCACGGCAAGCGCGGGCTCGCTCACGATTGCTGCTCTGAGCCTCGAGAGATCTCCTTCGGTGGAGTCCGGGCAGGTTCTCATGAGATGCTCGCTCACGATGAGCGAGAGGACGGCGTCTCCGAGGAACTCCATCCGTTCATTGTGGTAGGGGACCTTGTTTTCGTTGGCGAATGATTTGTGCGTTAAAGCACGTTCAAGGAGCTGGGGGTCCTTGAACGTGCAGGAAATGCTGTGCTGAAAATCTGCGAGTGTGTGCATCTTAGTTCCGGAAGCGCTTGAACACCAGACATGCGTTCGTGCCGCCGAAACCGAAGGAATTGGACATGACGACATCGACCTGCGCTTTTCGAGCGGTGTGCGGGATGTAGTCCAGGTCGCATTCAGGGTCGGGATTCTCCAGATTGATGGTGGGCGGAAGCACGCCGCGGTCCAGCGCAAGAATGGAAATAACTGCCTCCACGCCGCCGGCTGCACCGAGCAGATGGCCGGTCATAGATTTCGTGGAGCTTACCGGGATCTTGTAGGCATGGTCGCCGAAGACGGTCTTGATGGCAATGCTCTCGAGCTCATCGCCGTACTTGGTGGAGGTCCCGTGGGCGTTAATGTAGCCCATGTCCGCAGGCGCAACGCCCGCGTCCTTGATCGCCATCTTCATGCACCGGGCCGCTCCTTCACCGTTCGGGGCGGGTGAGGTGATATGATAGGCATCGCCCGAGGCGCCATAGCCGACCACTTCGGCGTAGATGCGGGCCCCGCGTTTGAGCGCCGATTCCATATCCTCGAGGACCACCACGCCGGAGCCCTCGCCCATGATGAACCCATCGCGTTCAGCGTCAAAGGGGCGGCTTGCGCGCTGCGGTTCATGGTTCCGCGTGGAGAGTGCTTTCATGGCGTTGAATCCGCCCACGCCGGTCACGCAGATGCACGATTCTGTCCCCCCGGCGATCATGGCGTCGGCATCGCCGCGCTGGATCCACTTGAAGGCATCGCCGATGGAATGCGTTCCCGTGGCGCAGGCCGTGACCACGCTGATGTTGGGGCCCTTGGCGCCGAAGCGCATAGAAATATTACCCCCGGCTTCGTTGATGATCAGCATGGGGATATAGAAGGGCGTGATCTTGCGAAATCCGCGCTCCAGATAGATCTTGTGGTACTTCTCGATGGCCGGGAGGCCTCCGATGCCCGCGCTTACCATGACACCGACGCGCTCGGCGTTCTCCGGGGTGATCTTGAGTCCCGACATGTCCATGGCCATCTGGCTTGCCGCGATCGCCAGATGAATGAAACGGTCCATCTTCTTGATCTCTTTGAGCTCGATGTACTTCTCCGGTTCGAAGCCGTGGATCTCGCCAGCGATCTGCGTGGGGATGTCCTTCGCGTCGAACTGCGTGATGGGGCCGATGCCGGACCTGCCGCTGATCAGGCCGTCCCAGCTTGCTTCCGTATCGAGCCCGACGGGCGTGATCATGCCGACACCGGTAACAACAACTCTTCTCTTCAAAAGAGGATACCTCCTGCATAATAAATCCGAAAAGCCAAAAAACCTGCTCTCACAGCCGCGGGAGAGGTCTTCTGGCTTTTTGGATTTTTTGAGACGGATTGGCTCGTGATCGTGCTATTCCGTTACTTTTTTGCCTTGACATAGTCGATCGCGTTCTGCACAGTCGCTATCTTTTCCGCATCCTCATCCGGGATCTCAACGCCGAATTCCTCCTCGAGCGCCATCACGAGTTCCACGGTATCGAGCGAGTCGGCGCCGAGGTCGTTGACGAACGAGGCCTCAGGCTTCACATCCGCTTCCGGAACGCCGAGCTGCTCAGAAATGATCTTTTTTACCTTTGCTTCTATCTCTGCCATTGTCTTCCTCCTGTGATTATGTCCTTGATAAAATTAAACCATGCTTCTCAAACGTGATGC
>JANPMZ010000242.1:0-2014 GCA_031427195.1 Nitrospirota bacterium | reverse complement strand
ACTCAGGACTATTGAGAAAACTTGCAAGACAACTAAAACCAACCCGTCATTCCCGAATGCTTCTATCGGGAATCCAGAGGTTTTGGTTATTATGTTGTAAAAAGAACTGGATTCCCGCTTTCGCGGGAATGACGACCTGAGTAGTTACGAAGTGGGAAGCTAAGAAAAGCATTTACAAGGACATGGATATCGGCTTTAAAAGAGGGACCACCGACCCAAAACCGATCGGACGGTCCTTGCCGAGATGGTGTTTCGGCACGAGCAGTCGGCAAGCAGGATTAGGTATCCGGGGCGTCTTTATCGCCGAAGGGTCATGGGCAATTAGTGGGGACATGGTCGCAAAAGTGTCTTCAAGACTTAATGCTTCACAAAAAAAAGAGGGCAGATGCTGAAGAACATGAAGATTGGGACTCGCCTGGGGTTCGGTTTTGGTGCGGTTTTGCTGGTGTTTGTGGTCACCGCGGTGTTGACGCTCGTTGCTGTAAACGGCGTGGACCGGAGCAGCAGGCAGGTCGCGGAGGAAAGCATGCCCTTTGCCTTGCTGAGCGGTACTATGGCTTTCAACACGGTTCAGGTCCAACAGTTTCTGACCGATGTTTCCGCTACGCATGACCGGGAGGGGCTTAAGCAGGCGAAGAAGGCGGCAGCCGGATTTTTGAAAGCAAGTGCGAAGTTCAAGGAAATGTACCGCAAGGAAAACGATGCCAGGAGTCTCCGGGAGATAGAGGACCTGGAAACCGCCTTCAACCAATATCATACAGAAGGAAAACAAATGGCCGAAGCGTATATCACCCAGGGCGTGGAAGCCGGTAATAAAATCATGGAAAGCTTCGACAAAACGGCGCTGTCCCTGGCGCAGAAGGTCACGTCGTTCCAGAAGCAGCAGATCGCCGAAGCAAATACGGCCATAACGGGCGTGCTTGGCGCCGTGGCCGGCGTCAGGAACACCATGATGGTGTTTGGCGGCTTCGCCATCCTGATTAGTGTCGCCATCACCCTCATCATCACCCGCGATGTCACAACCAGTCTCGGAGGAGAGCCTGCCTTCGTCTCGTCAATCGCCAAAAAGGTTGCCGAAGGCGACCTGACCGTTGTCGTTGAAACAAAGGAAGGTGATCAAACGAGCCTGCTGTTTTCAGTTAAGATGATGGTGGACAAACTCAAGAGTGTTGTGTCGGACGTCAAGACCGCGGCGGACAACGTGGCCTCGGGCAGTCAGCAGCTTTCCGCCGGCTCCGGGCAAATGTCCCAGGGCACGACCGAGCAGGCTGCATCCGCCGAAGAGGCCTCGTCCTCCGTTGAAGAGATGAACGCCACGATCAAGCAAAATGCTGACAATGCTCAGCAGACCGTGAAAATCGCACTCAAATCCTCAAGCGATGCCTTAGAGAGCGGCAAGGCTGTTTCCGAAGCCATGGCAGCCATGAAACAGATCGCATCGAAGATTTCTATCATCGAAGAGATCGCGCGCCAGACCAACCTGCTGGCCCTGAACGCAGCCATCGAAGCCGCACGTGCAGGTGATCACGGCAAGGGCTTCGCTGTCGTGGCCTCGGAAGTGCGGAAGCTGGCCGAGCGCAGCCAGACCGCGGCAGGCGAGATCAGCCGACTGTCCACCTCCAGCGTCGAAGTGGCGGAGCGGGCCGGTTCCATGCTGACAAAGCTCGTGCCGGACATCCAGAAGACCTCGGAACTGGTGCAGGAGATCAGCGCGTCGAGCAAGGAACAGGCCAGCGGCGCAGACCAGATCAACAGCGCCATCCAGCAGCTCAATCAGGTGATCCAGCAGAACGCAGGCGCAGCCGAAGAAATGGCATCCACGGCCGAGGAACTTTCGTCCCAGGCAGAACAGCTTCAGAGCACCATATCGTTTTTCAAGACGAACAATGGGGAACAGGGAACCACTCGGCGTCTTGCCGGGGCCAGGAAAACAGCGCAACCATCTCATGCCTCGCACCAGGTCCAGATCGTCCATCTGGCAAAAGGCCGCCCGGTTGCAAAACCCGCGGGTGTT
>JANPMZ010000241.1:0-2302 GCA_031427195.1 Nitrospirota bacterium | reverse complement strand
TCGTCCTCGAACCGGAACTCCTTGGGCAAACGAACAGCCTGGCTTTGTCCATTTTGAAACAGCTTTGCGGTCTTCATAACGCACCTCCGTATAGTCTATACCGTTAATATAGACTAAGGAGCATCGGATTGCAAGGGTTTTCTGGTGAGATTACGGGCGAGAATATCAGAAAACGAGAAAGTCAAACATTATAGACCTGACCCTGTCTAAGATACTGTCTAACACGTAACAGTTTAGCCCTTTTTAAAGTTTTTTAAGCACCCGTCCACATCGTTCTTGACTTGTGGGCGTTTTTTTGGTAATATAATAGGAGTAAATATACTCATGCAAGAAGGAGGCCAAAACCATGAAGCGAATCGATCTTTTAAGGAAACAGCAAGCCCGTCTCCGGGAGGACGTTGCCGCGATGCTCGATAGCTTCCTGATCGGTACCGTCGCCAAATCCCCTTCCATGTCCGGGCACAACCTGACGACGAAGGTTGAGGGAAAGACCGTTACACTCTATGTCCGAAAAGACATCGCTCCCATGGCGACGGAGATGAGCCTGCGGTACAAGAAGCTCTGGACGCTGATCCAGAAACTCTCTAAGGTGAATTGGGAGATCCTCAATTTGGAGAACAAATAAGCATGGCCCGGCATCCCTGGCCGCCTCATGATTTTGTCTGCCTCTATGAGCATACCTGCCCCTATTTGGACGGATTGTCCACAAAATGGGTACTGGGGCAGTATCGGCGGGCCGACGATGTGTATCATGAGCATCTGCGGATCATCGATAATTACCGTGAAGCGGTACAGGAGCGGGATGGACGAATACGGGTCTTGGAACGGGAACTGGCGGAAATGCGGGCCAAGTACCAGGCGCTGCATAGAAAGCAGTTCAAGCCGAACAGAAAACAGGATGAGACGGCAAACGGTTCGTCGTCAACCGGTACGAAACCGAAGAAGCGCGGCGCGCCCGTAGGGCATCCCGCGTGGACGAGGCCGGTTCCCACACGGATCGATCGGATTATTCCGGTGCCCTCACCTTCGGCCTGTCCTCACTGCGGGTCGCATGATTTGACGCCTGAGGGTACGCTGCATGAGCATATTCAGGAGGATATTGTCGTTAAACCGCAAACCGTGGTGACGAAGTATGTGCATGAGGAGGCGTTCTGTCCGCGCTGCAACCGGACGGTCGTGGGGGTGGGGCCGGATGAAATCCCGAACGCTCCGATCGGGCCGGCTGCCAAGTCCGCAGCCGGGTATTTGCGTTATGATATCGGCATCCCCTATCGGAAGGTGCAGCGGATATTCTATGACTTGTTCGGGCTGACCTGCGTTCCGGCTTCGCTCGTGGGATTTGACAATAGGGCGGCAAAACGGGGGGCGCCAATTTATGAGGATGTTCGCGATAAAGTCAGGGCTTCGGACGTGGTGCATGCCGACGAGACTTCATGGAGAAATGACGGCAAGGGGCATTTCGTATGGTTCGCGGGCAATGACGATCTTGCCTTCTTCCATATAGATCGGCATCGCTCCCGGGACGCGGCGAAAGTTATCTTTGGGGAGGATTTTGACGGTACGCTGGTGCGAGACCGGTATGCGGCCTACAACGGCATTGGTCTTGACTGGCAGGCGTGCCTGGCGCACATCATCACCAACGCCAAGGACATCAGCCGGGAGCACGCGCTCTTGCCGACGCGTGAGCAGGACAGGGAGGTCTCCCTCTTCTGCGACCAGGTCATCGATCTCTGTGCGCGGGCCTGTGACGTGGGGCAAAAACTGAAGTCTGGCGATATTCTCTGGAAGGCTGCGACGAACATAGAAAGAAAACTCGTTAAGGAGCTGAAGGGAATCTGTGAGCGACCGCTC
This sequence comes from Nitrospirota bacterium, assembly GCA_031427195.1. Classification (GTDB taxonomy): domain Bacteria; phylum Nitrospirota; class UBA9217; order UBA9217; family UBA9217; genus GWC2-56-14. The sequence continues at coordinate 451 of JANPMZ010000241.1, read as the reverse complement.
TCCTTCAAACCCGCTGAGACGCTGAGGGCATTCCTCGGCGGTCCTGATCAGAAGCATCTCTTCACCTTCCTGCGCATTCCCGGAGTCCCGCCCACGAACAATCACGCCGAGCAATCCCTGCGAAAGATGGTGATCATGAGGAAGGTCAGCTTCGGCAACCGTTCCGACAGCGGAATCAAAACCCACAGTATCATCCCTACGCTGGTGCAGACTGCCAGAAGGCAGGGTGTTCATCCGCGGGAATTTCTGCACATCCTCCATACCGCCGATACCGCAACGGCACAAGCCGCGCTGTATAACAATACCAGTTGAAAAGAATACCGTCTAAGAATAAAATGACTGTATTATTACTCTCGGCCTTCGGGTGTGTACGATGACGAGGAGCAGAGGGATGCGCTGTCCATTCGGGAGGTCTGTAACGGCTTCGAAGTAAAAAGGGCTAAACTGTTAC
>JANPMZ010000240.1:0-3240 GCA_031427195.1 Nitrospirota bacterium | reverse complement strand
GAATGAGCGACAAGGTCGGTCCGGTAAATCTCGGGCGCGGTGAAGAACATCCGTTCCTGGGCAGGGAGTTGTCCCTGCCGAAGCGCTACAGCGAGGAGATGGCCTGGCTCATGGACCAGGAGATCCAGAAAATCATCATCGATGCGGAAGCAAAGGCAACTGAAATAGTATCAGGGAGAAGACATACCCTTGACGCGCTTGCGGAGGCGTTGATGAAGGAAGAGACGCTTGAAAGGGCCGATGTGGAGCGGATAATACTGGGTACGAAAGAATAAGAAAATCGGACTTGCCCCAGCGAACCTATAAAGGTGCCAGCGGGTCAGACGTGAAAATTTCCATTCCAGCAACCTCCCCGATATCGACGGTATCGCCCAGGAGATTGTGGCGGATTTGAGTTACAAAAAAGACCTGAGGTCACTCAGTTTACCGTTGACGAACCTTGGGAAATTAGGCATAGTACGGCATGATACTTATCAGCCTATTCGGCGGAGTTCTTCTTCTCCTTTACGGCATCAAGCTCCTGAACGACGGTTTGCAGAACGCGGCCGGAAGCAGGATCCGTTCGCTTGTCCGTTCGCTGACCAGCAACCGCTTCTCGGCCGTGGGGGCCGGAGCGCTCCTGACCGGCCTCATCCAGTCGAGCAGCGCCACGTCGGTGATGCTCGTGGGTTTCGTGAGCGCCGGGCTGATGACCTTCCGGCAGACTCTGGCAGTTATCCTCGGCGCGGACATCGGCGCAACCCTTACGGTCCAGCTGATCGCTTTTCGCGTTTACGATTATGCCGTGCTGCTGGTCGGGATCGGCCTGTTGTTCACGCTTTTCACGAAAAACACGCTCTATAAAAACATCGGGCAGGGCATCCTCGGATTCGGGTTCGTTTTTCTCTCGCTGAAGATCATGATCGACGCCATGCTGCCGCTCCAGGGAAATGAGCTCTTCCGGGAGGTGTTCATCGTCCTTACCGGCACACCCTTCATCGGCATCCTGCTGTCGGCCGTTGTCACCGCGCTCATCCACAGCAGCGCCGCGACCATGGGCATCGCCCTGGCCCTTGCAACGAGCGGTTTGATACCGTTGCAGTCCGCGCTCTATATCATCCTGGGCGCGAACATCGGGACCTGCGCCACGGCGCTGCTTGCGAGCATGCGCTCCCCGGTCGAAGCGCGGCGTGTGGCCTGGGCGCATGTGCTGTTCAAAGTGTTCGGCGTTCTCCTGTTCCTGCCGCTTTTGCCCTGGTATCAAAGACTGGTGGAGCATACGACGCCGGATGTGATGCGGCAGATCGCCAATGCCCATACGCTGTTCAATGTGATCATGGCGGTGGTCTTTCTGCCGTTCCTCGGGTTGTTCGCCCGGCTGCTCGTGAAACTGGTCCCGGAAAAGGCCGAGGAAAAACGGTTCGGCCCCATGTATCTTGACGACCATGTGCTGGGCACGCCTTCCCTGGCGCTGGGGCAGGCCACGCGCGAGGCGCTGCGGGCTTCCGATATCGTGCGCGAAATGCTGACCGGGATGATCAGAGGACTGCAGAGCGATGATCCCGCCATCGTTGAGGAGATCAAGCTCAAAGATAACCTGGTTGATCTGCTGGATCGTCAGATACGGTTGTATATCGCGCGCCTGTCGTCCTCCAATCTAACGGAATCGCAGTCGCGCCGCGTCATGACGGTGCTGGAAGTGACGCGGGACCTTGAGAATATCGGCGATATCATCGACCGGAACATCATGCCGATCGCGCTCAAGCGGATCACCAAGGGGTTCGTCTTCTCGCAGGAGGGGATGGCGGAGATTGTTTCGTTCCACAAAAAAACGGTCGAGAACTTCGACTTTGCCATTGCAGCATTCGCGAACCACGACCGCGATCTTGCCGAGCGGGTCCTCAGGAACAAGGAAGAGCTGGGCCTGCTCGAACGCGAGCTGGTCCAGGCCCATCTGGAGCGGCTGCGCAAGGGGCTGCGGGAGTCTATCGAGACAAGCCATATCCACCTGGACATCATCGGGAACATTGCGCGCATCAATTCGCTCATCACCCACATCATCTACCCCATTGTCGAGGAAAAACGCGGCCGGGGGAGGGAAGATGTGGGAATTGGGTGAAGCAATTGCGGATTGCGGATTTCGGATTGCGGAATGTGAAGCAAACGGCAAAAAAAGATTTTTTGGAAGTTGTCCGGTTTTAATCCGAATTCCGCAATCCGAAATCCGCAATAGAAAGGGGTTTTCATGATCAAACAACTCAGGGTAAAGTCAAGTTCCCGGACCGAGTTCGTGGATATAACCGCAGGTGTCCAGCGGCTGGTGGCGGAGAGCGGCGTGCGGTCAGGGGTCTGCCATGTTTACGTCCCCCATACCACATCGGCGATCACGATCAACGAAAATTCGGACCCGAACGTGGGGCGCGATATCCTGAAGGAACTGAACAAGATCATTCCCTTTGACGATCAGTACGGCCACAGCGAAGGCAATTCGGCTGCGCACATCAAGTCGAGTCTTATGGGCGTATCCAAAGTCATCATGGTAGAGGAAGGCCGTCTCGCACTGGGTACCTGGCAGGCAATATTTTTCTGCGAATTCGACGGCCCCCGTGACCGGCGTGTGCAGGTGAAGGTGATGGCGGGGTAAATATCAGGGAAAGCCCATTGCGTTCATGAATAAATCTTTTTGACAGGATAACAGGATTGACAGGATTTTTGAATCAAAAGCTATAGCGGGATGAAGTGCTTTTATCGGATTTTATTCTGTAATCCTGTCGAAGGTTTTAGCCGGTTTGTCCAGGTGAGGTTGTCCCATGCGAAAAATGTTCAGAAGCGGTATCGTCCTTGTCACGTTCTTGCTGCTGATCTCCGGAGCCGCGGTCTCCTACGCCCAGACCACGGAGCAGAACACAGCTGCCCGCTACCTCAATACGGGCATCTTCATCATCATTGTCATTGTCACATTCCTTGTTTTGTTTTGTTTAGATTTCTTGCTGAAAATAAACGTTTTAAAAAATCAATTTAAATTCCGTTTCATTTTACTTCATTTCTTTTTAGTTTGATTCAATTTGATTCTTAAATCGTTCATTTTATTTAAATTCGACTTATTATTTAATTTCAATTTAATTTAATTTTATTTTATTAAACTATATTATTTTGAGGTGATTGTGGCTGTTGAAGAAATGTCGAAAGATAAGAAAGTAATTATATTTAAAACAAGAAGGAGAAAGCATTCAAGAAGTTTAAGAGGATTCAGACGTGATG
>JANPMZ010000239.1:0-27646 GCA_031427195.1 Nitrospirota bacterium | reverse complement strand
AGATGGTGATGCCGGGCGACAATATGACCTGCAGCGTTGAGCTCATCGGGCCGATCGCCATGGATAAGGGGCTCCGGTTCGCCATCCGCGAAGGCGGCAGGACCGTGGGCGCCGGAGTTATTACCGAAGTTATCGAGTAAGGGAAGGATACGCCGTGACGCAGAAGATCAGGATACGATTAAAAGGATATGACCACCGTCTGCTGGACCAGTCGGCAGTAGAGATTATTGATACGGCCAAAAGAACCGGCGCAAAGGTGGCAGGACCTATACCGCTGCCGACCAGTATCAATCGCTGGACCGTTCTTCGTTCCCCGCACGTGGATAAGAAGTCGCGAGAACAGTTTGAGATCAGGACGCACAAGCGTTTACTTGACATCCTGGATCCGACTCCCCAGACGGTCGATGCTCTGATGAAGCTTGACTTGGCGGCAGGTGTAGACGTTGAGATCAAGCTCTAATTGGTAAAATCAGCCGTAGACGCATCGCAGAATAGTTGTCGTCAGCGTGCGGGTGAAGGGATATGATATGAGTAAGGGTATTATCGGAAAAAAAATTGGTATGACCCAGCACTTTAACGGTGGAGAGCTGATCCCGGTAACGGTGATCCAGGCTGGTCCGTGCAAGGTGATTCAGAAAAAAACTACCGCGACGGATGGTTACGAAGCCGCCCAACTTTCCTTTGCAGAAGAAAAGAAGAAGAACCGCATTACCAAAGCAATGGCCGGACACTTTAAGAAGACGGAAACACCGCCTCACCGCGTGCTCAGAGAATTCCGGACCGGAGAATTTGAGGCTGGTCAGGTCGTGACTATCGACATGTTCAAAAAGGGCGATATGGTCACCGTGAGCGGCACGACGAAGGGAAAGGGTTTTGCCGGCGTCATGAAACGGCATAATTTTGCCGGCGGTCCCGGGGGGCATGGATCCATGTTCAATCGCGCTCCTGGTTCGATCGGTGCAAGTTCCTATCCGTCTCGCGTTTGGCCCGGCAAGAAACTTCCGGGTCATATGGGTGTGGCAAAGAAAACGATTAAAAACCTGGAAATCATCGATGTCCGGCCGGATCAAAACCTGTTGTTTGTACGCGGCGCAGTGCCGGGCGGCGTCAACGGCCTGCTTCTTATCTACAAGGCTGATTAATCAAGGAATAGAGGGTTACTGAAATGCCGTCAGTCGTCATGGTTGACCAGAATAATAAGAAAGTAAAGGATGTGGAGCTTCCGTCCCTGTTCGGGTCCGAGATCCGGCCACATCTTATCCATGCCTCGGTCGTGAACCAGCTCGCCAACAGGCGGGCAGGTACTGCCTCGACGAAGAACAAGGCGATGGTGAGCGGTGGTGGAAAAAAACCCTGGAAACAGAAAGGAACTGGACGCGCCCGTGCAGGAAGCAACCGGTCACCCTTGTGGAGGCATGGCGGCACCTGCTTTGGTCCAATGCCCCGCGATTACTCTTATTCGCTGCCGAAAAAAGAAAAACGAGCTGCGCTTGTTGATGCCATAGCGTCAAAGGTTATTGATAACCGGCTGGTCCTGGTCAGTTCACTAGACTTTGCTGAGCCGAAAACCAAGCTGGTTACTTCTATGCTTGATACTCTCGGTGTCAAGGAGAACGCACTCGTTCTCATTAAGGCGGAGAATAAGAACCTGACGTTGGCTTCGCGCAATATCCCCTCGGTCAAGGTGCTCAGGATGGAAAATATTAACGTGTATGATCTGATGAAGTACCGGTACCTCATTATGACGCAGGATGCTTTGAGCGCCATTCAGGAGGTGTACGGAAAATGATCACCGACCACTATGATATAATTCGGGCGCCCCGTATCACGGAAAAGGGCACACGCCTGAAGGAAAAAAATAATGTCCTGACCTTCGAAGTAAGGACCGATGCCAACAAGCTGCAGGTGCGGAAGGCGATCGAGGGTATCTTCAAGGTAAAAGTTGCGGATGTAACCACCGTGAAAACCGCGGGCAAGAAAAAGCGTATGGGGCAGAGGCTCGGCCGCCGATCAGACTGGAAAAAGGCGTATGTAACGCTGAAACCAGGTGAAAAGATAGAAATATTCGAGGGTGCGTAAATGCCGGTAAAGACCTATAATCCAACATCACCGGGCAGGAGATTCCAAACTTCATCAACCTTCGAGGAAGTAACACGGAGTCGGCCGGAAAAATCGCTGGTAGTAAAGCTCAGCCAGAGCGGCGGTCGGAACAATCGCGGCAAGATCACGGTCCGCTACCGGGCTGGTTGGCACAAGAAAAAATACAGGATCGTCGACTTCAGGCGTGAAAAGACCGGTGTGCCCGCAGTTGTGGCGCATATTGAGTACGATCCGAATCGTACTGCGCGTATCGCTCTCTTGCACTATGTTGATGGTGAGAAACGCTATATACTCGCGCCTGTTGGGCTGAATGTCGGAGATCGGGTAGTTTCAGGACCTGATGCTGATATCAAGACGGGTAATGCGCTTCCCATCACCTCGATTCCCGTTGGTACGGTGATCCATAATGTGGAGCTCAAAAAGGGTGCAGGCGGACAGCTCGCAAGGAGTGCAGGCGCTTCTGTGCAGCTGCTGGCAAGGGAAGGCGAACTTGCAACGCTGCGGCTTAATTCCGGTGAGATCCGTACCGTGCGGTCGGAATGTATGGCCACCATCGGCCAGGTTGGAAATCTTGACCACGAAAATATAAGCATCGGCAAGGCGGGCCGTTCGCGCTGGATGGGAATGCGGCCGAGAGTGCGCGGAGTGGTCATGAATCCGGTTGATCATCCCCTTGGCGGCGGCGAGGGAAAATCCTCGGGCGGCAGGCCAGGATGTTCGCCCTGGGGTCTCCCGGACGGTGTGAGAACGAGAAAGAACAAGACCACGAACAAGTTCATTCTTAAAAGAAGAACGAAGAGCAGATAGCGGGAATCCGCAATCTCGTGATACGTTGCAGCGGAGGATACGGTGCCCAGATCAATTAAAAAAGGTCCTTTTGTGGACACGAGTCTCATGAAGAAAGTTGAGACCATGAACACAGCGGGTGATAAAAAGATCGTGAAGACCTGGTCCAGGCGGTCTACCATTACGCCGGATTTCATTGGACACACCATGGCGGTGCACAATGGCAGAAAATTCATTCCGGTCTATGTCACCGAAAACATGGTGGGACATAAACTGGGTGAGTTTTCCCCGACCCGGACCTTCAAGGCGCATGGTGGGTCAAAGGCAAAGACCGCAGAAAAGACAAGCGCACCCAAGTAGTGCAGCGTTGTGAACTAGAGCGAGGATACGAAGATGGAAGCAAGCGCAACGGTCAGACATATACGAATTACTCCGCGTAAGGCGAGGCAGGTCATCGACCTTATCCGCGGCAAGATGGTGGGCGACGCGATAAATATTCTCACCTTTACGCCGCTTCACGCTGCTCGCATCGTAAAAAAGCTGCTCGACTCAGCGGTAGCAAATGCCGAGCAGAAGAAGGTGGGCGATGTGGATTCTCTCATGGTGACCAGGGCGTTTGTCAACCAGGGTGCGACGATGAAGCGGATACGGGCGCGTGCCATGGGCAGGGCAAACGAGATTAAAAAGAGGACCAGCCATATCACGCTGGTGCTCACAGCATAGTGTTTACGGTGGAGGCATAATGGGACAGAAGGTACATCCGATCGGTTTCCGGCTCGGGGTCATCAAGACATGGGACTCCCGCTGGTTCTCACAGAAGAATTATGCAGCGCTCCTGCATGAGGATATTAAGATCCGTAAGATTGTGAAGGAACGCCTGATGCATGCCGGCGTTTCGAAAATAGAGATTGAACGGGCAGGCCAGAAGGCCAAGATAAATATCCATACTGCCCGGCCCGGTATTATTATCGGGAAAAAAGGCGCCGAGGTCGACAAGCTGAAAAAAGACCTTGAAACCATGACCGGCAAGCAGATATATATCAATATTCAGGAGATCAGACGGCCGGAACTGGATGCCCAGCTGGTTGCTGAGAATATCGCTCTTCAGCTGGAGCGCCGCATTGCTTTTCGCCGGGCAATGAAAAAGTCCGTGACCTCAGCCCTCCGCCTGGGCGCTCAGGGCATCAAGATCATGTGCGCTGGAAGGTTGGCTGGCGGTGAAATCGCCAGGACCGAATGGTACCGTGAGGGACGCGTGCCGCTCCATACGCTGCGGGCCGACATCCAGTACGGGTTTTTTGAAGCAAAAACGACGATGGGGCAGATCGGCGTGAAGGTCTGGATCTATAAAGGTGATGTGCTGCAGCCGTCGAAGGCGACTGCGTAACGCTTTGCCGTATGAGCAATACTATGACCGTTGTAAAGGAATGCGAATATGCTAGCGCCGAAAAGAGTAAAACATAGAAAAATGATGAAGGGCCGGATGACCGGAACTGCCTATCGGGGAGCAGAGGTCAGCTACGGTGAGTTTGGCTTGAAGGTCCTTGAGCCTGGCTGGATCACGAGCCGGCAAATTGAAGCCGCTCGTATCGCCATGACCCGTTATGTCAAGCGGGGAGGGAAGATATGGATACGCATATTCCCGGATAAGCCGATTACGAAGAAGGCGGCCGAAACGCGTATGGGCAAAGGCAAGGGAGCGCCTGAGTACTGGGTAGCGGTAGTGAAGCCCGGTCGGGTGCTTTACGAAATGGGTGGTGTCGATGAGTCGGTAGCACGAGAGGCGTTCAGGCTTGCAGCGTACAAGTTGCCGATTGCCACCAAGTTTGTCTCTCGGGAGGCGGCAATATGAAAGCCAGTCTGCGCGATATGAAAGATTTATCCAGTGAAGAGCTGGAGGCAAAAGCCACGGATATGAAAAAAGAGATATTCAATCTGCGGTTCCAACAGGCAATGGGCCAGATAGAAAATCCGATGCGTTTGCGGATACTCCGCAAGGATATCGCAAGAGCAAAAACGGTCTTAAAGGAAAAATATGGGCGAGTCTAAAAAACGAAAAATGTATATTGGTCGTGTGGTCAGCGATAAAATGGATAAGACCGTTGTTCTGGCGGTGTCGAGGCGTGTAGCGCACACAAAGTACACGAAAACGATCAGCCGTACGACCAAGTTCAAGGCTCATGATGAAGAAAATAAGTGCAAGGTCGGCGATGTGGTACGTTTCATAGAAACCAGGCCGCTGTCGAAGGAAAAGCGTTGGAAAGTCCTTGAGATCGTGGAGAAGGCCCAGTAATAAGCCGTAATCCGACTACCTGTGCTAGGGGATAAGAGATGATTCAGCAACAGACCGTATTAGACGTCGCCGATAATTCCGGCGCAAAAAAAGTAATGTGCATTAAAGTGCTTGGCGGGACCCGCAAGCGGTATGCGTCACTTGGTGATGTTATTGTCGTGGCGATCAAGATGGCCATTCCTGACGGGCAGGCAAAAAAGGGAACGGTCGCGAAGGCGGTTGTCGTGCGGACAACCAAGGAAGTGCGGCGCGCGGATGGATCGTATATAAAATTTGATAGGAATGCAGCGGTGTTGATCAACGCAAGCAATGAACCGATCGGCACCCGTATTTTCGGACCGGTTGCCCGCGAACTGCGGAAAAAGAACTTTATGAAGATAATTTCACTGGCACCGGAAGTACTGTAACTCCGTGTCGCTGACTAATAACGCTCCGATAGGAAACCAGGACGTAAGAATATGCAGATAAAGAAAAATGATAATGTGTTAGTGATCTCCGGCAAGGAGAAGGGCAAAAAGGGCAGAGTTATCGCCGTATTCCCGGCGGAAAACAGGCTCTTGATAGAAAAACTGAACATGATTAAGCGGCATACCCGGCCGACCCAGCAACTGAAGCAGGGAGGCATTGTGGAGAAGGAAGGTCCCATCTCCCTGTCGAATGTCAAGTTGATCTGCTCGAAGTGCGATAAGCCGACAGCTGCTGTACGGAAGACGCAGGAAGATGGCATGCGTATCCGTGTTTGCAAAAACTGCAACGAAACTCTGAGCTAGCAGACGCCGAATCGCCCGGAACGTAAGGGGTGGATAAGGGAATACTGGCACCATAGGGAAAGCGATCAATGGCAGACAAAAAAGAAAAAAGCAAAGAAGCAAAGGGAACCGGTCAGAAGGCCGCACCGAAGTCCGCCAAAGCTGAAGGAAAACCCAAGGCGTCGGCCAAAGAACCTAAAAAAGCCGCAAAACCTGCTGTAACCGCAGAGGCCAGTGCTGCCAAGGCTGCTCCTGTAAAAACAGGGCCGCCGAGGATGCAGTTGCTGTACAGGGAAACCGTTATTCCGGCGCTGATGAAGGAATTCAGCTACAAGAATCCTATGCAGGCCCCGAAATTGGTAAAAATCGTTCTTAATGTCGGCTTGGGTGAAGCGATAGCGAACGCCAAGGCGCTTGATTTTGCGGTTGATGAACTGGGAAGAATTACCGGCCAGCGTCCTGTAATAACGAAAGCAAAAAAGTCGATCGCGGCTTTTAAGCTGAGAGAAGGTATGCCGATCGGATGCTGTGTAACGCTGCGACGCGAACATATGTTCGAGTTTCTGGACCGTTTTATCAGCGCGGCATTGCCCCGTATCCGTGACTTCAAGGGTATTCCAACGAAGTCCTTTGATGGGCGGGGAAACTATACCCTTGGTATCAAGGAACAGATTATTTTCCCGGAAATAGAGTACGATAAAGTTGAATCGGTCCACGGCATGGATGTTGTGTTTGTCACGACGGCCAATACTGATGAAGAGGGCAGGGCGTTGCTTCGCCACTTCGGTATGCCGTTCAGGAAATAAGCTTCAGGTAAGGTTCTCTGGGAGGAAACATGGCAAAGAAGTCCTTGATAGCGAAGGCAAACAGACCGCCAAAATTTAAAGTGCAGGCATATACGCGCTGTCCTCTGTGCGGACGACCGAGAGGGTATCTGCGGAAGTTTGATATGTGCCGCATTTGTTTTAGAAACGGTGCGCTCAAGGGTGAAATCCCGGGCGTGATTAAGGCGAGTTGGTAAGCAGAAGGGGTTTGAACCGATGATGACCGATCCTATTGCGGATATGCTGACGCGGATCCGCAACGCAAGTAAAGCGAAGCACGAGAAGGTTGACATCCCATCATCAAAACTTAAGATGGAGGTTGCAAAAATTCTTAAGGATGAGGGATATATTAAAAATCTGAAGCTGGTCAAGGACCGTCGGCAAGGGGTCATCCGGGTGTATCTCAAGTATTCGGACGAGGAATTGCCGGTGATCACGGGACTGAAGCGGGTCAGCAAACCAGGATGTCGTGTGTATGCTAATAGTAAAGCCATTCCGCGGGTTTTACGAGGGCTCGGGATTGCCATACTGTCTACGCCGAAGGGCATTCAGACTGGTAAGCAGGCGCAGAAGGACAATGTTGGCGGTGAGGTCATTTGCCACGTTTGGTAGTATCCCGGTAACGTGAATCCGTTTTATTCAGGAATTTGAGGAGTTGTTATGTCGAGGGTTGGTAAAAAACCAATAGAGATGCCGGCAGGGGTTGAAGCAAAACTGGAGACCGGAAAGGTCACGGTCAAAGGTCCCTTGGGCGAGATTAGCCAGGATGTAAACCCAAAGCTGACGATAAAAAAAGAGAACAACACGCTTACGGTAGAACGTCCGTCGGACCAGAAACTGTACCGGGAACTGCATGGTCTGACCAGAAATTTGATCGCCAACATGGTTGTGGGGGTGAGCAAGGGTTTCGAAAAAACGTTAGAAATAACCGGTGTGGGTTTTAAGGCGGCGGTACATGGCTCGAACCTGATGCTAACTCTCGGTTTTTCTCATCCCATCGTGTATGCGTTGCCGAAGGGTATCAATGCGACCGTTGACGCGAAGCAAACACAGATCACACTCAAGGGTGTGGATCGGCAGCTCGTTGGTCAGATCGCTGCAAATGTGCGAAGCCTGAAAAAACCCGAGCCGTACAAAGGCAAGGGCATTAAATACAGCACCGAGGTCATCAAGCGCAAAGAAGGCAAGGCAGGTAAGGGCGGAAAGTAGTCAATAGATTTCTGATTGCGGTCGGCGTCACGTGAGTGATGTGTCGCAATCAGCATGATGGAGAGTGAACGTGGCAAAGAGCAAGCTAAAAGCGAGACAGAGAAGACATGAAAGGGTACGCAAACGTGTAAGCGGCACGACTGCAAGGCCCCGGTTGAGTGTTTATAAGAGCCTCAGCCATATTTATGTACAGCTAATCGACGACACTGACGGCAAGACCGTTGCAGCTGCATCGTCGGCCGAGAAAGAAGTACAGACCGGTTTGAAGCATTGCGGGAACATTGCGGCTGCGAAGAAGGTTGGTGCGAACATCGCGCAGCGCGCGCTGAGCAAGAATATCAAAGATGTCGTTTTTGACCGCGGCGGATATCAATATCATGGATGCATCAAGGCCTTGGCAGACGCCGCGCGGGAGCAGGGTTTAAACTTTTAGTGAACTGGCAGTATTGTGGAGGCAGCTTTGGCAGAGCGATACAATAAAGAAGCAGAAGACGGCGATGGCCTGAAGGATAAGTTAGTCTACCTGAACCGGGTCGCCAAAGTGGTCAAGGGCGGAAAGCGGTTCAATTTCAGCGCACTGGTGGTCGTCGGTGATGGAAACGGCAAGATCGGCGTTGGAAAAGGGAAGGCAGCCGAGGCGCCGGTAGCCATCAAAAAAGCTGCTGAGCGGGCCAAAAAGAACATGGTTCTTGTTTCGCTCAAAGGTGGCACGATACCCCACGAAGTGCTTGGCCATTTTGGGGCAGGAAAAGTATTGCTGAAGCCGGCCTCCGAAGGTACGGGGTTGATCGCGGGCGGTGCAAGCCGGTCGGTGCTTGAGGTTGTGGGTGTGCGGAACGTGCTGTGCAAGTCACTGGGTTCCAGTAATCCGCACAACGTGGTCAGTGCTACAATTAACGGATTGGTAAGGCTCAGAAGCGCGGCGCAGGTTGCGGCACTCCGGGGTAAATCCGTGGAGGAGCTTGCTTAAGATGTCGAACGAAGAAGCCAAAAAGATAAAAATCACCCTGGTGCGGAGCAGCATTGCCCGTCCGGGGAAGCACAAGGTCGTCCTGATCGGACTGGGACTGAGAAAGCTCAACAAGTCTGTCGTGAGGCTTGATACTCCCGAAATCAGAGGCATGGTCAACAAGGTCAACCATCTGATCCGGGTTGAGGATGTTAAAAACTAGTTTTTAAATAATCAGGTTACGGCAGATAATAGGAATACAAACTATGCGATTAGAAGATCTTAGACCTCAACCAGGGGCAAAAAAGAATCAAAAGCGGGTTGGTCGAGGTGTCGGTTCCGGACATGGCAAGACCTCAACCAAGGGGCACAAGGGACAGAAGGCCCGTTCCGGTGGCGTAAAGCCTGCAGGATTTGAAGGCGGCCAGATGCCCCTTCAACGCCGCATCCCGAAGCGTGGTTTTACAAATATATTCCGGAAAGAGTATGCAGTAGTGAACCTGACCGATCTGGATGCGGCGAGTGACGGCGGAACGATAACCCCGGAGACGATGCTTCAGAACGGTCTTATAAAAAGTCTAAAAACCGAGGTCAAGGTGCTTGGTATGGGTGAGTTGAAGAAGGGTGTCACGATTCGCGCTCATAAATTCAGCAAGACAGCGGTAGCAAAAATAGAAGCCGCCGGCGGGAAGGCCGAGGTACTATAACCCTTGTTCACCGGCATTAAGAACATATTTAACATTCCCGAGCTCAGAAAGCGCGTTCTCTTTACGCTCCTCATGCTCGCGGTGTATCGGATTGGTGCGCATATTCCCACCCCCGGAATACGGGGTGATGCACTGAGTCAATATCTGCACGAGGCGGCGTCCGGATTAATGGGTTTCTTCGATATGTTCTCCGGTGGAGCTCTCTCCCGGGTAACTATTTTTGCGCTCGGCATCATGCCGTACATTACCGCCTCGATTGTGCTGCAACTTCTGACGGTGGTCATTCCCCGGCTGCAGGCGCTTGCAAAAGAAGGCGAATCGGGCCGAAAAAAGATCACCGAGTATACCCGCTATGGAACGGTGCTTATTGCCGGATTTCAGTCCTTCTGGATGGCAGTTGGAATTGAGAAGATGAATGACGGCGTGTTTGTAGAGTCGACCGGATGGTCATTTCGTATCCTTACCATGATTACGCTCACTGCGGGAACCACCTTCATCATGTGGCTGGGAGAACAGATAACCGAACGTGGCATTGGGAACGGTATTTCACTTATTATTTTTGCAGGCATCGTAGCGGGTTTCCCGACAGCGGTCATTCATACCCTTGGTCTGGTGACTTCCGGTGAAATACCCTATTTTATGATAGCGGTTATTCTGGTCATCATTATTTCGGTTATTGCGGCGATCATTGTAATGGAGCGCGGCCAGAGGAAAATTCCGGTGCAGTATGCGCAACGCATGGTCGGACGAAAGATATACAAAGGACAGAGCACTCATTTGCCGCTCAAGATCAATTCGGCTGGAGTTATCCCACCGATCTTTGCATCGTCCATACTGTTATTCCCGGCAACGATCGCCAGCTTTACGGACGTCAGTTGGATCAAGGATATTGCGGGTCAGCTTGCACCGGGACACTTGCTGTATACGACGGTGTATGTTGTTATGATTGTGTTTTTCGCGTTCTTTTACACGGCAATCGTCTTTAATCCAGTGGACATTGCGGAAAATTTAAAGAAGTACGGCGGCTTCATCCCAGGCTTCCGTCCGGGGAAAAAGACATCAGATTATCTTTACCGGGTTTTGACAAGGATCACCCTTGGTGGTGCGGTATACCTCTCAGCAGTATGCGTATTGCCGGACATATTCTACAAGGCCTTTAATGTTCCCTTTTATTTCGGAGGAACATCGCTGCTGATCGTCATTGGTGTCGCCCTGGATACGGTGTCTCAGATAGAGTCTCATCTTATCCAGAGGCACTATGGAGGATTCCTGAAAGGTGTTTCAGTTAAAGGGAGGCGATGAGCCCAGGTTGTACTCATGGTGATTCTCAAGTCCCTTCAGGAAATCGAAAAGATTCGTAGAGCCTGCCTGATCGTGGCGAATGTCCTGGAAATAATTCGCACAAAAGTACAAGCAGGCGTAACAACTAAGGAGCTGGATAATTTCGCCGAGCAGTTCATCAGAGATGCCGGAGCAAAACCAGCCTTTAAGGGTTACCGCGGCTATCCCTGCAGCCTCTGCACTTCGGTCAATGAACAGGTAGTACATGGCATTCCCTCCCAAGGGGTCATGCTGAAGCAGGGAGACATAATCAGCATCGACGTAGGCGCCGTCGTCGATGGATTTTACGGTGATGCTGCAATAACCGTCCCAGTAGGGTCAATATCGAACGAGGCCGAGCGTTTGATCAGGATCACAAAAGAATCTTTGCTAAAGGGTATTGCGGAAGCAAGGCCTGGGAATCGACTGTATGATATTTCAGCTGCCGTTCAGTCGCATGTTGAGGCGCACGGTTTCTCGGTAGTGAGAGAGTTTGTCGGACACGGAATCGGAAGAAGTCTGCATGAGGACCCGCAGATCCCGAATTTCGGTGACCGGGGCGGCGGACCAAGGATTAAAACCGGCATGGTCCTGGCAATAGAGCCAATGGTCAATGCAGGTGGTTGCGTCACCAGGGTCAAGGAGGACGGCTGGACAGCGGTAACGGCGGATGGGTCGCTGTCAGCACATTTCGAGCATACCATTGCCGTCATGGACGATGGACCGCTGATACTCACCAGGTAAAAGAGCGAAGATCATCGACAGGTTCGATGCAGGATACCGAGATAATATGGCGAAAGAAGATTCAATAGAAGTCCAGGGAACCGTCCTAGAAACACTGCCGAACGCCATGTTTCGTGTTGAGATGGAGAATGGTCATAAGATTCTGGCGCACATATCAGGAAAGATGCGGATGCATTTTATTAAGATCCTGCCAGGCGACAAGGTTACCGTTGAACTAACACCCTACGACCTCACCAGGGGCAGGATAACCTATCGATTCAAGTAGCTGCCCGGAAACGGGTTGTGTAAATAACTATAAAGAGTGGAAGTAGGTCATTATGAAAGTTCGTTCTTCTGTACGAAAGATATGCACCAAATGCAAGGTTATCCGCCGCAAAGGGATTGTGCGTGTGATCTGTGAAAACGCACGTCATAAACAGCGACAGGGATAGTGTGAACGAAGTACGCGGATCACGATAACCGTGCGCTACTTGCCATCGGTTGGCAGGTGCGTTGCGGTTTCGCGATTGAGGAGGAAATGTGGCACGAATTGCCGGAGTAGATCTACCGAAGGATAAAAAAATCGAAGTTGCCCTGACCTATATTTTTGGAATAGGAAAGACGTCTGCCAAGAAGATTATTGCTGAGGCTGGGATAGATCCTGCCATGAAGAGCGCAGATCTTGCCGAGTCTGATGTCCTGAAGATCCGTACCATTCTCGAGCGTGACTATGTTGTGGAGGGCGACCTTCGCAGAGATGTGACGATGAATATTAAGCGGTTAATGGATATCGGCAGCTACCGCGGTCTCAGGCACCGGAAAGGTTTGCCGGCACGAGGCCAGCGAACAAAGACCAATGCAAGGACCCGGAAGGGGCCAAAGAGGTCCGCGATGTCAGGCAAGAAAAAATCGTTAGCTAAAAAGTAGAGCAGGAAGTGCGTCTTGAACTGTCGATGCTTGTTTGTGCATCCAGTCCGATACGTCTTGAGGAGGATAGATGGCCAAGAAGGGCAAAGAAAGAAAAAATGTGTCCATGGGTGTGGCCCACATCCATGCATCGTTCAACAATACGATCGTGACCATCACGGATACGGCTGGTAATGTGCTTTCATGGTCCAGTGCAGGGAATAAGGGCTTTAAAGGATCGCGCAAGAGCACTCCATTTGCCTCTCAGCTCGCAGCGGAGACTGCTGCGAAGAAAGCAATGGAACATGGCATGCGACAGGTAGAAGTGTATGTCAAAGGTCCGGGCACCGGCCGGGAATCGGCGATCAGGTCAATTCAGGCGGCAGGACTGGAGATTGTAGCAATCAAAGATGTGACGCCCATACCGCATAACGGATGCAGACCGCCGAAAAGACGACGGGTTTAACAGGAGGAATCACGTGGCGCGCTATATTGGATCAGTTTGTAAACTCTGCAGACGGGAAGGTACGAAGCTCTTTCTGAAGGCTGAGCGTTGTTATACAGATAAATGCGGCATCACGCGGAGAAGTTATCCACCCGGACAACATGGTCAGGCGCGGATTAAGCATTCAGAGTATAGCCTGCAGCTCAGGGAAAAACAGAAGATCAAGCGTGTCTATGGTGTTCTCGAAGGACAGTTTCGTGGTTATTTCGAAAAGGCCGAGCGGATGAAAGGCATCACGGGCGACAACCTTCTGCAGCTCCTGGAAAGAAGGCTCGACAATGTGGTCCAGCGCATGGGCTTCGCCGGCGCCAAAAAAGAAGCGCGCCAGTTGGTACGGCACGGACACATGCTGGTGAACGGTAAAAAGGTCAATATCCCCTCGTATCTGCTGAAGGCGGGCGATGTGGTTGAATTGCGTGAAAAGAGCAGGGGTATCGGACAGATCCAGCAAACCCTTGCTGCTATTGAAAAGCGCGGATTCCCTGCATGGCTTGAGATGGATAAGGTCGCGTTCAGAGGCAAGGTCCTGGCGTTGCCGGCCCGCGATGAGTGTACGCTCCCGACGGTCAAGGAACAGCTTGTCGTCGAGCTCTACTCAAAATAATAGCGCAGGTCAAAATCGTATATGGTAAGGCTCAGGGATGATCTGGTTCATGCCAGATGTCCAGATAGTCCTCTGTAGTCCTAAAGAAAGTTTTTTCACTCCGTTATGGAGGAAGCATGCTTAAGAAAGCTAAAGATTTTCAGATGCCCAAGAAACTTCAGTATGATCCCAAAAAGATCACTGATACCTATGGTAAATTTACTGCCGAACCGTTAGAGCGTGGTTTTGGTACAACGCTGGGTAATTCGCTTCGGAGAGTGCTCTTGTCATCCCTTGAGGGGTCGGCAATAACCTCCCTGAAGATCAGCGGTGTGCAGCATGAGTTCTCCAGCATTCCCGGCGTGGTGGAGGATACGACCGATCTGATCCTCAACCTTAAGGAAGTGCGGTTGAAGTTACACACCGATAAGCCAAAGACGCTTGTGCTCAAGGCCAAGGGGCCGGGCGAAGTGACTGCCAAGGATATCGAAGCTGATGCAGAGGTCGAGATCCTGAACCCTGAGCTCCATCTGGCCACGATCGACAAGAACGGGAAAATTGAAGTTGAAATGCGGGCACGGCGCGGCAGAGGCTATGTAGCATCTGACAAGAATAAAGAGCCTGGCCAAGCCATTGGTGTCATTCCGATCGATTCTATTTTTTCGCCGATCAGAAAAGTAAATTTCAGGGTGGAAAATGCGCGAGTAGGCCAGGAAACCGATTACGATAAGCTGGTGCTTGAGGTTTGGACGGACGGAAGTATTCGTCCCGATGATGCCGTTGCGCATGCATCGAAGCTGTTGAAGGATCATCTGTCCATATTCATCCATCTTCCTGAAGAGGAAGAAGATGCCCCGGTCACGGAAGAGGAAATAAAAAAAGTCCCCTCCTTCAACGAGAATTTGCTGCGAAGTGTGAATGAGCTTGAACTTTCGGTTCGTGCCGCGAACTGTCTCAAGAATGCTGGCATTGAGACGATCGCCGAGATGGTTCAGAAAACCGAAAGCGAGATGCTTAAGACAAAGAACTTCGGCAGGAAATCATTGAACGAGATCAAAGAAATTCTTGCGGATATGGGTCTGGGCCTGGGCCTCAAAGTTGATGATAAAATTGTAGCCGAGGCACGGCGATTGCTGGCAGAAAAACCGAGCGAGAGTTAATAAATCTACTTTTGTAAATAAGGATACCGCAATGAGACATGCATGTACAGGCAGGCAGTTTGGGAGAGATAGTTCGCACCGGAAAGCATTGCTCCGGATGCTCGTGATAGCACTCCTGAAGAACGAAAAGATCGAAACTACCGTGGCAAAGGCCAAGGAGCTCAGACCGTTGGCTGAAAAAATGATCACGCTGGGTAAACGGGGTGATCTTCATGCGAGACGGCAGGCGCTCAGTTTTATTAACGATGAATCAGTGGTAAGCGGTCTTTTCACCAGTATTGCCCCGCGTTTTGCAACCAGGAACGGGGGATATACCAGAATTGTCCTGACCCGAAACCGGCCCGGTGATGCAGCTCCCATGGCCGTAATCGAGCTTATTGAACGCAAAAAGCAGGAAACACCCGGGGCGAAGGGTGCAGAAATAGCCAAAGCGTAGCACCGCAGTTGTGCCGAGCTGACGCTGAGCACTAAACAGTATGATGGTACGAACGGCAAGGGAATTAATCCCTTGCCGTTTTTTATGGCGTTTATATGAAATATTATGTTAAAATTCTACAGGTATTTTAATTCTTCTATGACTGACAAAAAGAAAATGATTTCTCACCTCTTGGCACGCATGCACCAGTTCGCCGCGCGGCGGTGGGGAGGAGTTGGCTGCAGGGTCTCTTTCTTTATTGCGGTAGCCCTTTTGCTTGTCTCATTCTTTATTGGAATGTTCTTTTATCGGGAAGGGACGGCGATGCTTGATGTGGAAATTCGCGGTCGTGCTCTGTCTGTCGCCCGCGAGCTTTCCGCGCTGACGCTGGATGATATTATTACCGAAAATCGTCACGATATCTACAAGAAACTGATCCCGCTCCTAGTGCCAGAGGACGAGGTACACACCGGAAGCGATCTCCTCTATATCATGATATATCGGCATGACGGGACGCTCATCATCGGCAGTAGTGCCACGGCGGCGTTCTTTAACAGCGATTCATATTTTTACACGTTGCCGACTGGCAACAAAATGATGATTGACGACGTCTCTCTCAGTCCCGAGATGAGGAGAGCGACTGCGCCCGTTTTTTTATTTAAACAGGCTGGGGTCTACGATCTCACCGTTCCGGTCATGGCGGGTCAGGATCTGGCCGGTTTTGTCCGGGTCGGTGTGTCCAGCCAGCGGTATGCGGAAAAATTTACCGGATTGGTAAAAAAAGCATCTGTTGCGCTCATTGGCATTCTCCTGGTGGGAATGGCGTTCAGTCAGATTATTACCATCAGCATCACGAAACCAATACGCACGCTCAGCGATGCTGCTGACATGCTGAGTCAGCAAAACTGGGAAACGCCGCTCCCGGTCAAAGGAAATGACGAGATCAGCAAACTCGGTCATGCCTTTAACCAGATGGCGCTTACGTTGAAGCAGCGGGAAGCCAGTTTGTCCAGCTGGAACAGAGATCTGTTCATCCTCCATACCGCCGGTCTGGACCTGATGGAGAGCCTTGAGCTCGACACCCTTGTGACCAAAATCGCTGCGCGTGCAGATGATCTTGTCCGGGCCGACACGACGGCTGTATCGGTTTTAAACAAGAAGAGCTTTACGCTGCAGTATCTTGGTGTGCATGGAAGCAAAAAACAGCTGCTCATGGAACAGGAACTTCCGCTCGAAACAGGGGGGATCTACAACTGGCTCGCCTGCTATGGAACGCCGCTCCTTATTCCGGATGCGCAGTCTGATTTCAGGTTAGACGGCGATCGAATGAAAACACTCGGGGTCAAGACTCTCATGATGGTACCACTCTGGTCATCGAATACCTTGACCGGCCTGCTCACGGTTGTCAATAAAAAGGGCGGCGCCAGCTTTGACAAACATGATCTGCGTTTGTTTACGGTCTTTGGAAACCTTGCCGGGGCGGCACTGCAGAATGCTTCGCTGTATACGGACCTTAAGGAAAAAATGCTGGAGCTGAAAAGTGCGCAGCAGCAACTGGTTCATTCGTCGAAGATGGCCGCGATCGGCGAGCTTGCCGCGAACGTCGCCCATGAGATCAATAATCCTTTGACGAGCGTGCTTGGTTATACGACCTACCTTCTGAAAACGGTTGACCTGGCAGAGACCCCCAGGCGGATGCTTGGCATGATGGAGCAGGAAACGCTGCGGGTGAGAAAGATCATCAGAAACCTCCTGGATTTTTCCCGGCAGAAACCTTCCTGGATGCATCCTGCCGACCTGCTTATGCCGATCAAGGAAACGATCGCGCTTGTGCAAGGTATGGCGGAATCCTCCGCTGTCCGTGTTGTAGAGGAGTACCCGGAAACTCCGGTCATGGTCAATATGGACCATGATGAGATCAAGCAGGTCTTCATAAACATAGCGTATAATGCACTGCAGGCCATGCCATCGGGCGGCGAGTTCCGGGTCCGGCTTAGCATGGTGCGGGACTATCAGGTTGTTGTAGAGTTTGGTGATACCGGTGTAGGTATCGCGCCGGAAAATTTAGACAAGATCTTCGAGCCATTTTTTTCGACCAAGGAGAACGGTGATGGCACCGGCCTCGGTCTTTCAATCAGCTATCGTATTATTCAGAATCATGGCGGCACGGTCGAAGCTGCAAGTCAGGTCGGCCAGGGCACTGTTTTCCGGGTGACGCTCCCGCTTTATCAAAAAACGCCAATCATGGCCCAGTCCGACAGCCAGAAGGAGGAGACGACGGCATGAAAAGAAATGGGTTTGCAGGCGGCGTGTCGTTCATACGGTTGTCTCCATGAACTGCCTGCACGTAGGAAAAACCGCGGCCCTTAGTGGTCAAGGGATATGCGCAGAAGGATACCAACAGGTGATGGAATAATCCATGAAAAAAAGAATTCTATTGGGCTTTGGCTTGCTGTTGCTGATATTTTTGGCGGGGAGCATCATTGCAGTGCTGTACATCACGAGGACCACCGACAGGATGGATCGCCTGGTCCTGCTCTATCAGGTTGAGATCCTCCGCGAGGACCTGATCATTCGCATTCAGCAGGTGCAGTCGCACATCTACCGCAGCAGGATCAGGGATAGTGGCGATATTGATGTGCTCATCAGTCAGGTGCAGGAGATGGACCGGACAATGGACTCCTGTATCGGTTGTCACCATTCTCCGGAGCTGCACCAGGGGCTCGTCTCGATGCGGGACGTGGCGAACGATTACAAAAGCGCGATCAGCCGACTTATAACCGCATCGGCGAACTCGTCGCGTATCGCAGGGCTCGAGCGCCGTGCGCAGGACCTCGGGCAAGAACTTATTACGATGACCCAGGGCATGGCATTTACTGCCAATGTCCGGCTCCAGCAGAAAACGCAGGAAACTATGACCACGATTCGTGAGGTACGCTGGGTGCTTTCGGTCACCCTTCTGCTGGGTTTGGCACTTGCGTTTATCATCGCCTATACGCAGATAAAGGGACTTGACCGGAGGCTCCAGGAACTCCTCGAAGCGACCCGGCGAATTGCCCGCGGTGAACTTCTGCACCGGGTTAAGATTACGGATGCCTGGGGGAGCGAGTTTACGGAACTGGGAGAAGCGTTCAACACCATGACGCACAACCTTCACGTGTCGCAACGCAAGCTGATGCAGAGTGCAAAGCTGGCCGCTATCGGTGAACTGGCAACGAATATCGCCTACGAGGTGAACAACCCGCTGACCGGTGTCTTGGGATATACCGGTCTGTTGCTCAAGGCCGACGATATTCCCGCTGACAAAAAAGAACATTTGAAAATCGTGGAACGGGAGACGCTTCGTGCCCGGGAGATCCTGAAGAATCTTCTGGATTTTTCACGGAGAAAGCCGCCACGGCTGGTGAAGGCCGGCATGAACATGGTTGTCCAGGATACGATACCGCTCATCAAGGGACAGGCAAAATTAAGTAATATTGTTATCACCACGTCCTGTGACGACAGTCTCCCGCAGGTCTCGATCGACGTCGATGAGATACGGCAGGTATTTGTCAATCTTATCAACAATGCGTGCTTTGCGATGCCCAAAGGCGGCAGCCTTGCTATCCGGTGCCGGGTGGACCAGGATATCACGGGGCGGCAATCCGTCATCGTGGAGTTTGCCGATACCGGCCATGGGATCCCCGAAGAACAGCTGGATAAAATATTTGACCCTTTCTTTTCAGCCCGGCCGGATGGCGGGGGTACGGGGCTGGGGTTGTCGATCAGTTACATGATCGTGCAGAACCATGGCGGAAGGATTGAAGTAGAGAGTACCGTGGACAAGGGATCCATATTCAAAGTGATCATTCCCGTCCAGGACGTGTAGGGCGAAGGTTAATGCGAAAAAGTCAGGCGTGACGAGCGCCATGGAGGATTGAGCATAATGGCCGGTGAAAAGATATTGGTAGTTGATGATGAAGAAATGATCCGGGACCTGTGCTATCATATCCTGTCGGCAGAGGGCTACCTGGTAACGACAGCACCGAACGGCAAGGCCGCCTTCGAGGAACTGAACCGGAACATGACCGATCTTCTCATCACGGATATCAAGATGCCGGGGATGGACGGGTTGGAACTTTTTGATCAGGTCAAGGGGCTGAATCGTGATATCGTCACCATCTTTATTACGGGACATGGCACGCTCGATACCGCCATCGAATCGCTGATGAGCGGCGTTGATGGGTTTGTATTGAAGCCGTTCACCCAGGAGGAACTGCTCGGCACGGTCGAGCGTTCAATGAATCGCAGCAGGCTCCAGAAGGAGAATATCAGGCTCAAGGCGTTGATCCCCCTGTTCGAGATCAGTAAACTGCTCGTTACCGAGACCGACCTTACTCACCTGTTCAAGATCATCACCGAGGTCCTGGTGCAGGAATTCTCGGTAGAGCGCGTTTCGCTCATGCTGCTCGATGAGAAGAGCGACAACCTGGTGATCCGCGCTTCACACGGGTTGCCGACGGAGACGGCACTGAAAGCCCGGCGCAGGACCGGTGAAGGGATCTCGGGGCTTGTACTCAAGAGCCGAAAACCGCTGATCATATCGCGGGGCAAACATGCCGACCAGGAGGTCATGGAGGCCCTGAACCTCGACAATATGCCGATCTCGTCCATGTCGGTACCGCTGATCGGCAGGGACAAGATGTTCGGCGTGCTCAATGTGAGCAAATTTGCTGATCCGCCTTTTACGACCAGCGACCTGCAGGTGCTCCTGATCCTGTCGAGCCAGGTGGTGACGGCCATGGAAAATGCCGGCCTCTACGAGAACCTGCGCGAGAACTACTTTCGAACGGTCCAGGCGCTGGTGGCGGCTGTGGAGGCGAAGGACCCCTATACCCGGTGGCATTCAACGAATGTCGCCAAATATGCCGTCGCTCTGGGACGCGATATGGGTATGAGCCCCACCCAGCTTGAGGAGCTCCATATTTCCTCCATTCTGCATGACGTGGGCAAGATCGGCATCAGTGAGCGCATCATCAGCAAGCCGGACCGCCTGAGCCGGGAAGAATTCGATATTATGAAAGATCATCCTGCGCACGGACTCAGGATCCTCGAACCCATCGGGTTTGCACCGGCTATTATCGATGCCATCTACCAGCATCACGAACGCTACGATGGCAAGGGATATCCGCGGGGATTGGCAGGTGAACAGATCACACTTGCTGCTCGCGTGCTGAACGTCTCCGATACGATGGATGCCATGCTGTCGGAGCGCCCCTATCGCGGAATGATCTCTGCCGAAAACGTGATGGCCGAACTGGAGCGGGAAGCAGGAAAACAGTTCGATCCAAAGGTGTCGGAAGCCGCCCGCCGCCTTATTGAAAAGGGATTATTGAAGCTCGGGATGCATACCTACCACCAGTATTCCCCTGGTTCCGATAAAGATGAGAAGCATGTCTCGTCTTAGGAACATCCTCACTTCATAAGCGGATGTTTTCAGGGGGACCATACCTATGGCCAATGAGTTCGGAAAAACGGTAAAAAACTGGCCCGTAGACGAGCGGCCGCGCGAACGGCTGATCGCCCATGGCCCCTCGTCATTGTCGGATGCCCACCTGCTCGCGATCATCATCAGGAACGGAAAAGCGGGCCGGACCGCGCTTGATCTCTGCATGGAACTGCTCGCGCGCTTCGATGGTCTTGCGGGGCTTGGCCAGGCGAGTATTGATGAGATTCGCAAGGTTCCCGGTATCGGACCGGCAAAGGCCGCCGAGATCAAGGCGGCTATCGAGATCGGGAAGCGGTATCAGCTGCCGTCGCTCACCGGTGAGTCGTTCTGTTCCTGCGATGACGTCATCAGCTATTACCAGCCGCGCATGAAGGACCTTAAGAAAGAGGTCTTTCACTGCGCCCTGCTTGACAGCAAGAACAAGATCATTCGGAACGAAGAGGTCTCGGTCGGGAGCCTCTCGGCATCCATCGTCCACCCGCGCGAGACATTCAAAGCCGCCATCAGGGAATCAGCCGCCGCGGTCATCTTCATCCATAACCATCCGAGCGGCGATACCCGGCCGAGCCAGGAAGATATTTTGCTCACGAAACGGCTGGTGCAGGCCGGCGAGGTGCTCGGCATCCGGGTTCTCGACCACATCATCATCGGCGACGGTACGCACTTCAGTTTTCGCGATAAGGGAATGATCGGTCCGTAGCCTTTGAGCGCTTACTATGTCCTCTCAAACAGCCCTAACCATTACCGGCCTCGTTGATGCCCATGTGCACCTTAAGGATGCATCGGGGTTTGATTGCGCCGCTTCTGCCGGGATCAGTGCGCTTCGCGATGCCGGCTTCAGGCAGAATATCGAACGCGGCATCATCAAGCCCCCAAAGGGCGGGTCCGGTCCGGTCGTGGTCTCCAGCGGCTGGGCGTTGTATCGCCAAGGCGGGTATGGCTCCGCTTTCGGCGTAGCGGTCTTAGCACCGGACCAGATACAGGCCGAGATCCGCCGCCTGAAGCGCGCTGGAGCTGGTATAATCAAAGCCATGGCGTCAGGCATGGTAAGCTTCAAGCATCCCGGCAAGGTAACCGCAGGCGGGTTCAGCAATGAAGAACTGGCATGCATCGTGACCGTGGCTGCCGCGCAAGGCCTCGGGGTCATGGCGCATGCAAACGGGGAGCAGGCGATCCTTGCGGCTGCTTCGGCAGGCGTGCGATCCATCGAGCACGGGTTTTTCATGACGGAACGGGCGCTTGACCTCATGGCTGCGAAGGGCATTTTCTGGGTGCCGACCCTGGTCGCCTTGCGGCGCTCTGCGGGAGTGTCCGCGGCGCCTGATACAACTCAGTTCGTCGATCAACTGATTCTGTCTCAGCTTTCGATGCTGCGTTATGCTCATTCGATCGGCGTCCCGCTCGCCGTGGGTACGGATTGCGTGCTGCCCGAGCCGGCCTATCGCGCGGTTTACGATGCCGAAATCGAGCTGTTCGAGCAGGCGGGCATTGCGCACGAAATGGTGATTGCGATCGCAAGCGCAGGCGGCGCGAAGCTTTTGGGAATTTAACACAGAGGGTCAAGTAGCCAGTAGCAAGTAGCAAGGACGGCAATTGGCGTGTCCTTACCTTGCTACTTGCCCCTTGCTACTTCACCATGACCTAATTCTATCAGGAGGCAATCATGCGTATCGGCGTTCTGTCAGGCGGGGGCGACGCTCCCGGTCTTAATGCGGTAATCCGCGCGGTCACGAAAACGGCCATTTTCAAGTATGGCTGGGAAGTGACCGGCATCATGGACGGGTTCGAGGGGCTGCTCAGCCCGACGAAGACGCGCCCGCTCACCTCGTGGAATACGCGGGGCATTCTGTTCGTCGGCGGCACCATTCTCGGGACTACGAATCGGGGCAATCCCTTCGCCCACAAAACCGTTATGAATGGCAGAGAAATCATAGAGGACATGTCTTCGGTGGTTATCAACAATATCCGGGAGCTCGGCCTGGACTGTCTCGTGGTCATCGGCGGTGACGGTTCTCTCAAGATCGGCAGCGGGATCAATAAACTGGGGGTCCCGGTGATTGGCGTTCCCAAAACCATCGACAACGACCTGATGGCCACGCACGTGACCTTTGGTTTCCAGACCGCCGTGGATACGGCGACTGAAGCGCTCGACAAGCTCCATACCACAGCGGAGAGTCACCAGCGGGTCATTATTCTCGAGGTGATGGGAAGGTATGCCGGATGGATCGCTCTCGAAGCGGGTATGTCAGGCAGTGCCCACGTTATTCTGATCCCCGAGATCCCGTTCAATATCGATAAAGTGACGGAAAGGCTCCTGGAGCGGAAAAAAGCGGGAAGTAAGTCGAGCATCGTGGTGGTGGCCGAGGGCGCCAAGCCCGCGGGCGGAGAAATGGCGGTGCGCGAGAAAGCGGCGGACGGATACGTCCTGAGACTCGGTGGTATGGGTGAGATCGTGGCGAACGAGATCAGCAAACGCACAAGTTTTGAAACACGGGTGACGGTGCTTGGCCATTTGCAGCGCGGAGGCAGTCCCTGTCCTTTTGACCGGCTTCTTGCCACACGTTACGGCGCTCATGCCGTGGAGCTGATTGCCCGGAAGAAATTCGGGGAAATGGTCTCGTATCAGCCGCCGATCATCACCTCGGTGCCGATTGAGGAGGCGATCAGCAAACTCAAGCTGGTCGACCCCGAAGGTGAGCTCGTGAAAATCGCCGAGGGCATGGGGGTGAGTTTCGGCAGATGACCCTTTTCTTTATCTCCTTTATCGCCATCTACGGCAGCGTGCATGTCTATGCGTTCTTCCGGACCCGCGGCGCGCTGGGTCTTGGCCCTGGAGGAGGGATAGCACTCGCCCTGTTCCTGCTGGCGATGACGCTTGCGCCAATCCTGATCCGTACGGTCGAACGCGATGGCTTCGAGCTTACAGCACGCGTGCTGGCCTACCTTGCGTACCTCTGGATGGCGGTGCTGTTCTTTTATTTTGGCGCTTCACTGCTGTTCGATCTTCTCGGTCAGATCACCCGTCTCGTTGGCTGGATCGTAAACTTCGGCGTCTCCTCTTGGTTGATCCCGGGAAAAACCTCGTTTCTGATCAGCATCGGCCTGTCTCTGTCCATCTGTATCTATGGCTTCTTCGAAGCCAAAGACATCCGGACCGAGCGGCTCGTGATAGAGACCGCAAAACTTCCCGCGGGTACGGACCGGCTGACGATCGTTCAGCTCTCGGATGTGCACCTGGGGCTGATCAACCGGTGCGAGCGGTTGGCTCCCATGCTCGCCGCGGTCAAGGCTGCCCATCCCGATATTCTGGTCGTTACCGGCGATCTGGTCGACGCCCAGATAAACCACCTGACCGGGCTTGCCGAGATGTTCCGTGAGATAACGCCGACGTATGGCAAATTTGCGATCATGGGAAACCATGAATACTATGCGGGCGCCGAAAAAGCGCTGGCGTTCATCAGGGAATCGGGGTTCACCATGCTGCGCAACGAGGCGGTCATCAGCGGCCCGATCACGCTGGTCGGGGTTGATGACCGGACAGGCGTACAGCTTAAGCTCCGGAAGGCCGTGCCGGAGCAGACGCTTTTTGCGGGTCTCGCACGGGAAAAGTTTACAATACTGCTGAAGCACCAGCCGTTTATCGACCGAGAATCACTCGGTCTCTTCGACCTTCAGCTGTCGGGCCATACGCACAAGGGGCAGCTATTCCCCTTTACCTGGCTGACCCAGCTTTTCTATCCCCTGAACGCAGGCAGATACGATCTTGACCATGGCTCGATCCTGTACGTGAATCGCGGCACCGGCACCTGGGGGCCTCCTATCAGATTTCTTTCTCCACCCGAGGTGACGGTGATCGAGCTGATAAAGAAATAATGTCAAAGAGACCCGTACACCAACAGGTCAAGCCATGAAAGCTATACATCTCCTGCTTTGCCTTCTTTTCGTTACGGCCTGCATGACCCATCGCGTTGATCTTCCCTTGAGCGCTCTTCCCGGAAATGCCGGGCAGAAGCTTGTCATGCTAGCGCGTGTTGAGTATGACGTGAAAGGCAGGCCTTTTTTCGGACAACGACTGAAACAACGTCCTCAGGAAGCCGGCGCACAGTTCACCGTGGTGCAGTTAGCCGGAAGCCGTGCCGTCGAATCTTACGATATTCTGGTGCGCAGTGAAGAGAAGCCGGACATGATGCGGCCCCTGGAGGTGATCTACCACTGGACCGGTGAGGGGTTTCAGGGCGGCATGGCCATGACACAGGGCATGCAAGGTTTTTCCGGGTCAGTAGAGGCACTGGCAGGATATCTCACGGTCAAACTCGTACCCGTTGCCGTCGGAGGCGTGGTCGGTTTCGTGGTTGGCGTTGCGGCAAGTATTCCCGAAGCCGCAGGTGAGCTGAAGAAGGTGCTCGTCAATGCCCGGGAGAACGTGGTGTCCTATACTCGGTATGAATACGACGAACAGGGCAGGATCGCGTCCCTGCGGATGTATGCACCGGGAGACCGGCCCGTAGAGCTCGTGCGGACGTATTACTCCTACTCTGGCACAGAGGCCCTGCCTTCGAAAACCGTCGTGACCAGCTATTCTGAGAACAAGGTCAGGACTATACACTAACGCCGCAGCACGATCCTCGCATCCAGTGCCACAGCGCTCCTCGCGTACAGCCGGATCGGGTTCAGATCGATCTCAACGATATCGGGATGGCTGGTCAGGAGAGAAGAGACTGCGTTGATCGCCGAGAGCGCAGCCTCCAGATCGAGCGGCGCGCTTCCGCGAAACCCTTTGATGAACGCACCGGCCTTTGTTTCGGCGATCATATCGAGCTGCTCCTGCCGCGTCATGGGCAGGATGCCGAAAACAGCATCCTGAAGCGCCTCGACCCAGACGCCGCCGAGCCCAAAGGCAACCGCGGGTCCGAACTGCTTGTCGCGCAATCCGCCGATCAAAAGTTCCAGTCCTGCAGGCATCATCTTCTCCAGCAGAAAAAACCGGATCAGCGCGCCCGACGTCCTGGCCGCGATCATGTTCTTCATTGTGGGTATCGATGCGGAAAGCGCCGCACTGCTCGCGATGTTCAGCATCACCGCGCCTGCATCGGTCTTGTGCAGTATATCGGCGGAAATGGCCTTGAGCGCCAGGGGGAAACCGAGCTTTTCAGCCGCTGTCATGATCGCTTCGTGATCGTCCGGGCCAACCACCTCGGACCGGGGCACCATGACCCCCGCGCTGCGAGCGACTTCCTTTGCCTCGTGTTCAAGGAGAGTCGAGCGTCCTTCTTTCAGTGCACCTGCTATGATTTCTTCTGGAGTTCTCATAAATAAAGTCAGTCTAAAATAAACGTTCTCGCCAACGTGGATAGTAAAAACAAACCTTTTTTGACAGGATAACAGGATTAACAGGATTCTCGGGATGAAATGGTTTTATCAGATTTTATCCTGTTATCCTGTCGAAGATCTTTAGCGATTTGCCTGGGTTAGAAAAATAGGCAACCGGAACTGCAGCGTAATTTTATTCCGAACCTGCGCCCCTGCTTGTCGCCTTCCGTAGCGCCGCAAGCGCGCGCACTGCCCGCTCGGGCGAAGGATAGACCGGTACGCCCAGCTTAAGCAAAGCCGACATAGCTTCGCGCGTATAGCCCAGCCCCTGGAGAATGCAGCAGGTGACGGGCTTCTTCGCTTCATGACAGGCGCGGGCGATGAGCCCGGTCGCCTCCCCGGTCACCGTGGTCGCTCCCATCAGTACGATCACCACGGCGGCATCGTAGTGAGGCAGCGCTTCGGTAAGCGCTGTATAGTAGTCCTCATTTTTGCCGCTGCCGGTAAGGTCGATGGGGTTGCTGGTGACAAAGAACGAGGGGAAGGCCTGTTCAAGCCGTTTGCGCGCCGCCTGAGGCATAGCGGGCATGGTGAACCCTTCGAGCTGGGCCTGATCCGATGCGGCAACGGCCAGTCCTCCGCCGTTTGTCACGACGAGCAGTCGGCCACCGATGCACGGATGATCCATGAGCGCCAGGGCCTTTGCAGCATCGATCATGTGGTCGAATCCGAAGGCTTCGACCGCACCAGCCTGCCGGAAGGCGGCCTGGTAAAGCCCATAGGTTCCCGCTAGTGTTGCAGTATGGGAAGCCACGGCTTTTGCGCCCATCTCGTGCTTGCCTGCTTTCCAGATAACCAGCGGTTTTTTTGCGCCAAAGGTCTTCGCTGCCTTGAGGAATTTTTGGCCGTCGTTGACAGATTCCATGTACATGGCCACGGCGCCGGTCCGCGGGTCGTCGGCAAGGTAATCGAGGGCATCGGCCTCGTCCACGTCGAGGCGGTTGCCGTAGTTCAGCGCCTTGGCGATTCCGATGCCGTCCCGGGACAGGGCCTCCATGAGGATTACGGCAATGGCGCCGCTCTGGGATATGATCGAGAGCTTGCCGGTCGTGGGACGGGACACGCGTTCGCGGGACACGAAGAAGCTGTCGAGCCCGTTGTCCGTGTTATAGACGCCGAGGGCGTTCGGCCCGATCACCCTGATGTTGAAGCGACGCGCAAGGGCCGCGATCCGCTGCTGCCTGGCCGAGCCCTCGCTTCCGGCTTCGGCAAAGCCTGAGCTGATGATGATGGCCCGGCGGACGCCCTTGTTCCCCAGTTCCGCCATCTCCTGTTCCACGAGCGGCGCCGGAAGCGCGACAATGGCAAGATCGAGCTCCTCCGGCACGTCGCGGACCGATGCATAGCAGCGGTGGCCGAGCAGCGTGGTATGCTTTGGATTTACCGGATAGACCGCGCCGTTAAAAAAAGACATATTTTCGAGGATCGCCCTGCCGGGCTTCAGCGGATTGTCGGTGGCGCCGATCACGGCAACGGTTTTCGGGTAGAAGAATTCATGCAGGTCGTGGCGCATGGAGAAAAAATAGCACACTCTCCTGAAGGTGTAAAGGCTATTTCTG
>JANPMZ010000238.1:0-10104 GCA_031427195.1 Nitrospirota bacterium | reverse complement strand
ACGGGCAGCACGGAATGGGAGTCCTGGTCCGTGTCGCCGTGGCCGGGAAAATGCTTGGCGCAGGCCAGAAGATCGAGTTTGCCATTTTGATTTGACCGTTGCAGACCGGTGATATAGCGCGAACCGAACCACGCAACGACCTCCGGCTCATCGCCAAAGGCCCGGGTGCAGATGATCGGATTGTCGGAGTTGTTGTTCACATCCATGACCGGTGAGAACACAATATGGATCCCCGCGGCCCTGGTCTCGGTCCGGACCGCGTCGAGCATGCTCTGGAGCAGTCCGGCATCAGACGTTGAACTGCGGCTGATCGCAGCGGCAATTGCGCGCTGGCTCGGAAAGCGAGTGCCGCCCTGGAGCTGCTGGCCCAGTCCCCGCTCCACATCAGAGGAAATCAGCAGCGGCGTTGTTGCCAGCGCCTGGAGAGCAGCGAGCCGCGCCGGCGTACGCTCTGCGGTGCCGCCGAAGAGGATGAACCCGCCCATACCTTCCCGGACCAGCGCCTCGATCTCCTGACGATAAGCAGGGTTTTCAAGCTGCATGCCGTTGATCCTCGGCATCACCATCTGTGCGACCAATTGTGTCAGCGATTTCATGGACGGCATTTTCTCTTTTTTTCCATATGATTGCAAGTGATTTTATCACCCGCTTTTGCCGCGCTGCGACAGAACTCACTTATTTGCACTCCTCTGTTGACAAAAACATCGCCTTCGCTATACTTGAGTTGGTACAGGAAAGAAGCGTCTGAAGGGTAACGCCATGGGCATCGGACAGATCTTTACCAATAACGATAAAACAGAACGCCTCATGAGATTCCAAGCGGAGCTTCTGAAGGCCCTTGCCCTGTCATCGGATACGCTGAAGCACTGGAGAAAACGCACCAGCTCGATGCTCATCGAAGCAGGCGACGTTCTCGATGTCTGCTTTGCCTTTACCTTCCAGCTCGGCGATGACGAGCGGTACACGCTCGACCTGTTCTGGCAGGTCACGCCGCCACCCGGCACCCGAAAGATCATTGAAGAGATGGTGCTGGAGAGGATCGCCGCCTGCCCTGCCTTCGGCACGATCCCCGAGTATTCCCTGATCCAGACCACAGCGCTCCCGGACCGGACGCTGCCCGATTTTTCGACCCTGCGCGTGAACATCGAAACCCGGGATTTTACCGTTGACAGCCCGTCGTCCCGGGGCATGGTAGGCGTCGGCATCAGGTCCGGGCACGGCTGGAGCGGCCTGGACAAGATCGCGGGCGACAGCATGCTCACGGCCCTGGTGGATATTGCCGAGTCCGTCAGGACCCTTGCCCTCTATACCCGGGAAGTGGAGCGCTTTGCAACGCGGGACCCGCTCACGAACCTCTACAATCAGATCTCGTTCTGGGACCTGCTCAAGTACGAGACGGAGCGCTCAAAACGGCAGCGGTACAAGTTCTCACTCCTCGTCATCGACATCGACAACTTCAAGACCGTCAACGACACCTATGGACATGAGATCGGTGACAACTATCTCAAAAGCTTCTCCTCGATCCTGCGGTCCGCGGTCAGGGGCGGCGACATCGCCGCACGGTATGACGGCGACCAGTTCGCGGCGATCCTGCCGGTCTGCGACGAAGGCCAGGCGTATATCGTGGCCCAGCGTTTCATCGAGAGCGTGCGGGAGCTGTCGCTGCCGCTGCCGGACGGCGGATCGCTCAAAGGCACGGCCTCCATCGGCGTAGCCGTTTATCCGGACCATGCACAGGAGGCACGGGACCTCTACCTGCTGGCTGACAGTAAACTGTCGCAGGCCAAGTCCTTTGGCAAAGACCGCCTGAGCATGCCGACCGACCAGGACAACGTTGCCGCCCTGAAAAGCATCGGCGAGAAGAACATCATGATCATGGAGGCACTGTCGCGCAAACAGTTCGTACCCTATTTCCAGCCGATCATGAACATCAAGAACATGAAGATCGAGGCGTACGAAGTCCTGACACGCATCGTGATCGGGGACCGGGTGATCGCAGCAGCGGAATTCATTGAAACAGCTGAAGGGATGGGCGTCATCGGCAAGATCGACTACCAGCTCATCGACATGGCCTTTTCCAAGGTGCGCGAAAAGAACTACACGGGCCATCTCTTTTTGAACTTGTCGCCCAAAGCGCTGGTCCTGAACGAGTTCATGCCGACCGTCAGACGCCTCCTCACGGATTACCATATCGACCCCTCCAAGATGGTGTTCGAGATCACGGAGCGCGACACGGTAAAGAACCTTTCCCTCGTTGAGCAGTTCGTCCATGACCTGAAGGGCGAAGGGTTCCGCTTCGCCATCGACGACTTCGGCGCAGGCTATTCCTCGTATCAGTACCTCAAAACTTTCAGCGTTGACTATCTGAAGGTCGACGGGGAATTTATCCGCAACATGGAAGAAAACGGTTCGATCGAGAAGGCGATCGTTAAAAGCATAGCAGCACTGGCAGAGAGTCTCGGGATCAAGACCATCGCCGAATATGTGGAAACCCGGGAGATCCTTGGCCAGGTCGAATCCACCGGCATCGATTACGCCCAGGGATACTACATCCAGCGGCCGTTGCCGGACCTGCAGTAAGGTCCGTCTTGCGAAGCGAGCTCCTGCATTTTTCCTTCCGTACCTGTCCCCGCCCGTGGTATACTGCGCAGCATTCTCAGGCAGTTCGCACATCCCTGCACAGGAGAACTTCTGTGGACAAATTTACTTTTGAGAACGACCGTTACAACACGGCCGCTCAGCGCATCTCGTTCCTGGCAAAAACCTTCCCCTCGCTCGCTTTCTACCCGAAACTGGTCAAGATCGTCGCATGCGGCAGCAGGCAGGCGAAACACGGAGGCTACGCTACTTCCGACTGGTGCCGCGACAGCTTATTAACACTCCGCGCCCTTGAGCGTGTCGGTGTGACCGTGGAGGTGATGGGCCTCGAGAACCTCACCTCGTTCGACGGCCCCTGCGTGTTCATCGGGAACCACATGAGCACGCTCGAGACCTTTGTGCTCCCGACGCTCATTGCGCCGATCAAGGACACGACCTTTGTGGTAAAGCAGAGCCTGGTCGACTATCCCATCTTCAAGCACATCATGCGCGCGCGGGACCCAATCACGGTCGGCAGGGTAAATGCCCGGGACGATTTCAAAGCGGTCCTCGACGGCGGTACGGCAAGGCTCGCCGCCGGTCTTTCTATCATCCTCTTTCCGCAGACCACACGTTCTACGGTCTTCAACCCTGCTGCATTCAACACTATCGGGATCAAACTGGCGAAAAAGGCGGGAGTGCCCGTCGTCCCGATCGCGCTCAAAACAGACGCATGGGGCAACGGTTCGCTCCTGAAGGATTACGGCAAGATAGACCCGGCGCGTCCGGTGCACTTCGCCTTTGGCAAGCATCTCCGGATCAGGGACCGCGGCACGGAAGAGCATGATGAGATCATTTCGTTCATCACCGCAAAATTAAAGGAATGGGAAGGGCCGGTGCGATAGGAAAAGTAAAACGGCGCAAAAGTGAAGGTTCGTAGTGGAGGCTTCACCTTTTTAGTGATGTTCTCGTTTCAATTTTCATCCGCTCTTATCATACGGTAATCCGATTTTCTGTGTCTGAATATTTTTTAGGGTTATCCAATCGCGGCAGGGACGTCCGTTGCCAGACGCCCCCGCACAGATCCGTGCGAGAAGTACCATGACCCGTCTCACGAATTCATCGTCTCCCAGGAGGCGCTGCTCCAGGGATAGGCATCGACCTTCTCCGCTATCTTTGCGCGGACGGGGCTCTGGTGGATATACAGGGGGAATGTCAACAACTCAACTAATCAAGTCTGGCCCCATCTGGTCCCTTCGTCCTGCAAATTGAGAAGTTATTTTTCCGCAAGCCCTAACGTAAAGTTGAGGGGCGCCGCGCTTTTGCGGCGTCCCGCTCGAACGCAATGTTATGCATTTATCAGTCTATCTTAATTAACGCAATGTCGTTAGTTCAGTGGTATCGGGGTGCCGAAACCCTGCGCTGGATTGCCGCCCGAGTACATTATTTGAGCCTTCCAAGGCAACTGCCCCGTATCGAAACGAATAAACAGCATATAGTCTTCAGTAACCGCCAGGGTGGGCTCTCCCCAAATCGTATAGCCGTTGCTGTCCGCCACGTTCAAAACGGAAACGGTTGCTAAAGCGCCCCACGCACTCGTTATGTCGGCACGAGTCATTCGCATGAGCGATGTGTTTCCGGTGAAGTCGCGGCGGTTGAAGAGCATCGTCAGCTCATCGCGAGAAACCCATACCTGCGATTCGTCGTCCGGAGAATCTGAACCGGCGATGGCCGCCGGTGCGTCCCAGCCAGTACCGTTCCATTTGCCGAACAGCAACCGCCCTTTATTGTCGAGAGAATTGTCGTGTTCCCAAAGGTAGAGATCCCCCGATGTCGTTTTGTGAATGTCGTGACGATATATCGAAGCGGACTGGTTCCCTGATCCGTAGTCACCGGGTAGGAGCACGGGCGTCCCCCATGGATCATTCCGCGTGGCCCGGGATGCCAGAAAATTACCTCTCGGTCCCAACGCCGCGAGACCGAACGTGTCGCGGTAGAAAATGATTTCCGTTTCGGCCTCGTTGAGCCAAACGCAGCATTCATTTCCCGTGGAATTAATGGTGCTTCCGTCAACCGAGCTCCCAAGATTTTGGGGTGCAGACCACGATGCCCCGTTCCATTCCACGTAATAGAGGTCGGTATTCCAGTCCAGCCCCGGAGACTGCGTGTGACCGGGCAGAAATGGAACGGTCGGATAGATGCTGGTGCCGTTCAAGAAGTCATTCACCGAATAAATGGAATGGAGGAAATAAATTCTGTCGCCAGGTGCGTTGATAAAGACGGAGTCGACATATCCACCAGTTGGGGAAGCAAGGGTATTTTTCTGGAACCGGTTGTCTTGTGCCGGGGGCTGGCCAACAGGGCCGTTGCCGGAGTCGGAGCAAGCGGTTGTCCCCAGCACCAATAATCCGACCAATACCGTTACGCAAGACGACACCCAGTACTGAAAAGACACCCTTGCCAAACCTGCGATCATAATTTTTGGTTCCCTGCCATAACGTAAAGTTGAGGGGCGCGCCGCTTTTGGCGCGTCCCGCTCGAACGCCGGGTTAGGCATGCCCAGCCCTTTTTGTGAAGAGGCGAGATAGAAGCATAGCGACTGCGAACCAAATGGCAGACCAAAGGCAACAGACCACCGCCCAACCTAGCGGTGTTGGCATTACCCAGCTGCCTAACAACATATCCATAGGGTAATCGCTTGGCATCACCGGAATACCAATTACCTCAAGTGGCCAGAGCGGGAGGAATATCGATACCATCACCAAGGGAGTAACTAAATTCGGTCCGAATACAACCACCGAACCGTGAATACCGATCAATGTAGCAAAGATAAGCCAAGAGAGGCGGCGAGATAGAAACGTAGCGACTGCGAACCAAATGGCAGACCAAAAGCAACAGACCACCGCCCAACCTAGCGATGATGGCAGTGCCACGCCGAAAAATCCCGCGCCCCACACCGGAATACCAATTGCCTCAAGTGGCCTGAGCGGGAGGAATATCGATCCCCTCACCAAGAGAGGACCTAACTCATTCGGTGTGAATACAAACACCGAACCGTGAATACCGATCAATGTAGCAAAGATAAGCCAGCGAGGATGCATAAATGCCTAACGTGAAGCTAAGGGGCTGCGCGCTTTTGCGCAGTCCCGCTTGAGCGTAGGGTTAGAACAAACATTAGCCACGGAGCATTATTCCATCAATTGTATTTTTAAGATTTGTTTCAAGTGTCTGCGCACCTCTCGGCGTGTAGTCGTAGACGATGCAACGAAGGTGACGAAGGTCAAAGGGTACGTCGTCCATGGTTTGGGTAACTAGGATTACTTCCTTTCCTACAGTGTGTGCGACACCTACTTCATAGAACACATTTGGATTTCTGCCGGTGAGTTCGGCAACTACGATTCTCGCCTCGTTAATACTTTTCCAGATATCTTCAATGATCGGTTTGTTGTCGTAAATGTCATCCGCCCGGATGCATGTGAATGATCCACCTTGCTCAACGATTGGTTTAATGTGGTCTCGAAAAATCGTGTTGAACGGCTCAGAAAATGGGGTTAAAACAAAAACGAGACGCTCGTTGATGAGGAAATCTCTTCCATGAAAGATTGGGTTAATTCTCACAATTCTCTGTAGCCTCTCGAGGTTCAAAATCTCATCGTGGATATATTGCTCGGCCAAGGACTTGGCTTCTTGGTCTTGTTCGGTCTCAGTGAGATCGAGCAATTCTCGCCTAAACGAAAAGCCAAAAGGCTGCTCAAATGCTAAGTCTCGTTGGACGAGAAAAAATGCGACTTGCAAGTTCATTTCTTTACCAGACCAGTCGATGAACTGTTGACGAGGCATGCCACCAGTGTTCTGATTTGAAGCCACGATGAAAACCTCAAGATCAGAGACAATCGCGCAGAAGTTGACAGGCTGAAGCAGCTTCACCTGAGAAGGAAAGAGGTTTTTTCTTTGGCGAGTTGCGCCACGAATGTATCGATACGGCGAAGATATTGAGATACCTTTCCTTTAACTTGGCTGTCCAAATCTCCCCCAACCATAGCAGCACCAGTGTCAAACGGCATAGCCGATCCTTTTCTTGTTTGTTCTAACAAGTTATTATAGGGACGGAATACAGTAGCATAGAGTATATGAATTTGTCAATATTGTTTTAAAAAACTTGACGTAACCGGCGGAATGTATTACAATTCAATTGCTGACTAATATGATTATTATGGAATATCAATGATAACCTGACCAATATGCAAATAGAGTATTCATCGGAGGGGTCATCAGGCTTGATTTATTGACTTATTACCTCCCAACCACTTTAACACTACCCGGACCTCCCCCTCCTGCGTCGTATCCCGCATCTGCCGCGTGATAGCTGAGGGGTCCTTTCACATATACTTCGCGAGCTCGCTCCCCCGGTGGCCCAAAGCACCGGCTACCTGGCTGAATATCCTCCTGGCACGCGCAAAATCTTCTGTCCGGCTATTGGAGCGGATGTCGTTTCCGGTTATCGCGTACCGCTGCTCTATCGCTTTCGCTATTTCATCGAGACCTTTCTTCTTTTGACGGATTTGCGCTTCCTCCCGGTCGTGTTGTACCATGACCCGTTCCACGAATTCATCGTCTCCCAGGAGGCGCTGGTCTATGGTGGCGTAGACGTTTGCCTTGTCCAGGGTGTCCTGGCCGGCCATAAACGCGCGATACTTCGCTCGAGCGCGGTATTTACGCTCCAAAAATAGCCTGAGCACCTGATCGGTGTCTACAAGACCTAACGGGTTATTCCTCCCGGTGCAGGCGTGATGGCTGCTCCAGGGATAGGCATCGACCTTCTCCATTATCTTTGTGCGGACGGAACTCTGGTGTATAGACAG
The DNA here is from genome assembly GCA_031427195.1 of Nitrospirota bacterium. GTDB lineage: Bacteria > Nitrospirota > UBA9217 > UBA9217 > UBA9217 > GWC2-56-14. The sequence goes on along the minus strand of JANPMZ010000238.1, from coordinate 2,665 downwards.
TGGAAATGTCAACACAGTGCAACCACAGGGCCAACGAGGTTTTAATATTTATTTGATGGTGAATCACGGGGGTTGCCGGGCCAGTTCAGAATGCTCCGTTGACAGAAATCGGTGCATCCTTAAAGGCCACATGCCTATACGCACGCATGAGCACTTCAGGCTGCCGCTACATCACCAGATGGAAGTCTGGTGTTTTATGCCGCTCAATATGCCCACTCCTCATGCCTCACCGGCAATCTATTTAACTCCGTACGGTAAAACCGCCAATTCGGCATAAACTGCTCCATCAAAATCATGAAGCGGTTGTTGTGAGTCGGCTCCAGCAAATGAATCATCTCATGGAGAACAAGGTATTCAAGACATTCCGACGGTTTTTTTGCCAGGTCGGTATTGAGGCGGATGCTGTTTGATTTGGAGTTGCAGCTTCCCCACCTCGTTCTCATCTTTTGCACAAAAAACCGCGCCACCTCCACACGCAGGAGCGGCTCCCACTTGGCGATCACCTCGGGGACAGCCTGTTTGAGCTGCGCGCGGTACCATTCTTCGACAAGGGCTTGCTTCTTTTCGTCGCTGGTGTTCGGACGAACGTGTAGGTGCATCTGCCGGTGTTTGAGTTCCACTACAGGCACCCCATCCCATTCGATCACCTTGAGCAGGTAGCGTTTTCCCCAGACGTAATGGCTTTCCCGATCGAGATATTCGCGGGGCGTTTCACGCTCCTGCTCGCGCAGTTTTTTCTGCTGCTGCCTGATCCAGCTCAACTTTGAAATGGCGAAGGTGCGGATCGTGTTGACGCCCATGCGGGATGGGGCGGAAATGCGCACCCTCCCGGTGGGGGGGTACACGCTGAGATGAATATTTTTGATGTCCTTCAGCACGACATCCACGGCTATGTCCCCCAGTTTAAACTGCGTGGTCATCAGTATTCCTTCTGCGCTTTGATAATGAGGAAGAGACGCTCCACCTCGGCCACATCGTGCAACACGTTATACAAGGCCGCCTTGATCACCTGTTCCCGGGCCTGGACGCCGCGCCATCCGTCAGGCCTGGCGGTTCTGACCATATCGTCGATCTTCAGAGCAAGCGAGAGTATCGTATCGCCGGTACTCTTCCACTCAGCAGGTGTTTCAGCCGCACGATCCATCCTTGTCAACATACTTCCGGACTTTTTCAGGTTGTTATACAGAGCCCGCAGAGCGGGACTCTTCTTAAGAGACTCGGGCGCGTCATCCTCCAGTCCTGCCTCGACACGCTTTGCCAGCTCGGCGATCCGTTTCAGGTATTCCTCATAGACGATGGCCTTCGCCTTCCGGGCGGCAATGATCTCATCCAGGAGAGCCGACATTTTCTCATAATATGCCGGGTCATTGAGGTGTTCCTTGATGATCTTTCTGCGGACATTGTTTTCGATGGTCTCCGCAATGGCGTTCTTGTTCCCCTTCAGACCACCGAGCTGCGTTGCGATTGCATTGGCAATCCCGGTCTTCACGATCAGTTCCAACAGGCTCATGTTGTCAAAGGGCGAGATCTTTCTCGGCTCATCAGCCTCGATGTAGGTGTCGATGAGGTGCCGCATGTCCGCCTCGTAGGCTTTGAGGTCAAGCGTTTCGCCGCTGGCCTTGCGAATGAGCTCACGGACGTTCAGGTAGTGGTCAAGCTGCCGCTTGATGCGGGCGATGTCCGCGCTGTCGTATCCGGCGGGCTCCAACTCATCGGCGATGTTGGCATAGGCGCGTACCAGGGCCACAGCCGCCTTGTAAAGCGCGGTGCGCTGCGGTTCCCGTTCTTTCAGGTCTGTTGGAATTTCCGTATTGCCGCAGAAGTAATGGATGTGCTCCAGCTCGCCCTTCGGCGGCTCCACCGGCTCGCACAAAAGCGCAATCGCCTCAAGCGCGGTATCAAGACGTTCCTTCCCTTTCTTCAAGCGGTCCTGCAGCAGCACCTCCGGATCGACCCCGCCCGCGCTGTGGTCCAGTTCGGAGGTATAGACCGAGATGGCGTTCTCCACCTTCTTGAACAAATCTTTATAGTCCACGATGTAGCCGAAGTCCTTGTCCTCGCCGTCCAGGCGGTTGGTGCGGCAGATGGCCTGGAACAGGCCGTGGTCCTGCATGGACTTATCGATGTAGAGGTAGGTGCAGGGCGGCGCGTCAAAACCGGTCAGCAACTTGTCCACCACAACGAGCAGCTTCATGTTCGCCGGTTCTTTGGTGAACAGCGCCTTGGCCCGCTCTTCGTAGGTTTCGGTTTTGCTCATCCCGGGCCTGGCTTCAACGTCTTTGTGCAGCTCGTGGTAGGTATTGCAGATGAACTGCTTGTCCGTTTCGGTATTCGCCCCGGTTTCTTCTTTGGTCACGTCCTGCGCGTCCAGGTTGTAGGAGGTCACCACGGCGCACTTACCCTTGAACGGCGTCTTTTGGAACAGCGTGAAATACTTGCAGGCCTCATAGATGCTCGAGGCCACCAGGAGGGCGTTGCCGCGTTCGCTCGAAAGTCGGGGCTTCACGCTGAAGTCGAAAACGATGTCGCTCACGACGCGATCCATCCGGGACTTTGAGCTGAGCACCCGCTGCATCGTGCCCCACTGCTGCCTCAGTTCCGCCTTCTGCCAGTCATTGAGTCCCTTGGTCTTGGCTTCGAACCAGGTGTCGATCTTGTCCACCGA
>JANPMZ010000237.1:0-22932 GCA_031427195.1 Nitrospirota bacterium | reverse complement strand
AGCATGCCCGACCAACGCCATACAGCTCACCACGGATTTCGAGATGGGTGAATATAAACGGCAGAACCTCGTATACGAGAAAGAAGACCTGCTGATCAGCGGTCCCGGCAAGTACCATGATTATAATTTCTATCGCGTCGCGGGTTTGTCTATCAAAGGGAAGGGCAAAGGCGATGGGGAAAATGAAGAAAAACCCGTGGATCCAAAAACCCTCATGCCATAATGGAATATAGTTTATGAACTTTCTCTTTTACCTATCAGCTTTCATCGCCGTCATCTCGACCGTCCTGGTCATTACCCGGACGAATGCCGTGCACGCCCTTCTCTACCTGATTGTGTCGCTGCTGGCAGTCGCTCTGATCTTCTTTGCCCTGGGAGCACCCTTCGTGGCAGCGCTCGAAGTGATCATCTATGCCGGGGCTATCATGGTGCTCTTCATATTCGTCATTATGATGATGAACCTCGGCGGCCAGGCTGCAAAACAGGAAGCCCGGCTTTTAACACCGGGAATATGGATTGGTCCGTCGGTCCTTATCCTGGTCCTCGCTGCCGAGCTTATCTACCTGTTCGCATTTGAGCAAGAACGGTTCTCCGCCGGCGCTGAAGTATCGCCCAAAGAGATCGGTATCGCGCTCTTCGGCCCTTATGCGATCGGTGTTGAACTGGCATCAATGCTGCTGCTTGCCGGACTGGTGGGCGCTTACCACCTCGGAAGGCCCCATCGCCATGGAAAAGATGAAGGGGGCAATTCATGATGGCAACGGTCCCCATGGAACACGGCCTGATCCTGGCTGCTTTGATCTTTGCGCTTGGTTTTGTCGGCGTGCTGGTCAGGCGCAACATCGTGTTCATGCTCATGTCCATCGAGATCATGCTGAACGCCGTCGGCATCGCATTTGTCGTGGCAGGCGCCCGCTGGGGACAACCCGACGGGCAGATCATGTTCATCTTTATCCTGACCATGGCCGCAGCCGAGGTCTCGGTCGGTTTGGCGCTCGTGATCCAGCTGTACCACAATCTTAAGACGCTGGATGCAGATGCGGCGAACAGCATGAAAGGGTAAATGCATAATTATCTTTTCCTCATACCCGCCCTGCCCTTTGCCGGATTCCTGATCCTGGCGCTGGCAGGCCGACGCCTTTCCAAGACCACGGTCGCCCTCGTGGGAGCAGGCTCAGTCGGCCTGTCCGCACTCCTGACCATGATCATGGCGATCGAGTTCATCGGGTCTCAGGGCGAGACATTCACGCAGACGCTCTGGACCTGGATGAAGGTCGGCGGTTTCTCGGCCAGCATCTCTTTCACCCTTGACGCACTTTCGCTCGTCATGCTTTTTGTCATCACCTTTGTTGGGTTCCTGATCCATATTTATTCGACTGAATTCATGCAGAACGACGAAGGATACAGCCGTTTCTTCGCATACATGAACCTCTTTGTCGGATCAATGCTGACGCTCGTACTTGCTGACAACCTACTGCTCCTGTATCTCGGATGGGAAGGCGTGGGCCTCTGCAGCTACCTGTTGATCGGCTTCTGGTACAAGGATCCCGCAAACGGCGCGGCCGCGCGCAAAGCCTTTATCGTAACGCGCATCGGCGATACTTCCATGGCCATCGGTCTGTTCCTCTTGTACGCGAACCTTGGGACGCTCCATATTCAAGAGCTGATGCATCGGGCCTCGGCTGAATGGCAAATCGGCTCTCCCCTGGCACTAGCTGCTGCTGCGCTCCTCCTGGGAGGAGCGGTTGGTAAATCCGCCCAACTCCCGCTCCAGACATGGCTTCCCGATGCCATGGCAGGCCCCACGCCGGTCAGCGCGCTGATCCATGCAGCCACCATGGTGACTGCTGGCGTGTATCTCATTGCCCGCACCCACGTTCTGTTCACACTCGCGCCGATCGTCCAGACCGCGGTTGCCGTCATCGGTGCTGCAACGCTGTTGCTTGCGGGTTTCAGCGCATTGACCCAAAAGGACATCAAACGGGTGCTTGCCTATTCAACGATCAGCCAGATCGGCTACATGTTCCTTGCCTTGGGCGTGGGCGCCTGGTCAGCGGCTATGTTCCACTTCATGACCCACGCGTTCTTCAAAGCGCTGCTGTTCCTTGGCGCCGGTGTCGTCATTCTGGCCCAGCATGAGGAACACGACATGTTCAAGATGGGCGGGCTCAGGAAGCGGCTCCCGATCGTGTTCTGGACATTCCTCCTCGGTTCGGCCTCGCTCTCCGCACTTCCGCTCGTGACCGCGGGGTTCTACAGCAAGGACCTGATCCTGTGGCAGGCCTGGTCGTCCCCGACAGGCGGCCTCTGGCTTTGGCTGGCAGGACTTTTGGGGGCATTCATTACTTCCCTCTATACCTTCAGAATGGTTTTCGTAACCTTCTTTGGAAAAGAAAAGATCGCACTTAGCATGAAACCGGGCAGACGCATGGTCCTTCCCCTTATCGTGCTCGCTCTTTTATCCATCGTCGGAGGTTTTGTCGAACTTCCCGAGACGCTCGGCAATCTGCCGCTCTTTTCGAGCTTCATGTCAGGGGTATTCCCGGCATCCTCGGAGCATGCTGCAGGAACCATGGAACAGCTCTTGCAGATTGTGGCTTCTTTGGTCGCTGTTTCAGGCATCGGGTTTGCTTATATTCTCTACATTCGCAAACCTGCTTTTACTGAGAAGTTCGCGGCTGCCCGGCCGGTTGAAGCGCTGCGCAGGTTCTGGCTCTCAGGCTGGGGATTCGACAGCTTGTATGATGCGCTTTTTGTAAAGCCCTTTATTTCGATCGCAAGAATTATTAAGCATGACCCCATTGACAGCGGGTACGATGGCATCGTTACCATGAATACGGCCTTGCATCGAGTCTTGAGTAAAACACAGACCGGCAGTATACGGTGGTATGCTGCCGGGATCGCAATCGGTGTGGTGGTGTTCCTGGGGATAGTGATTATCCTATCTTAGGAAGCACCCTCCCCCATCCCCTCCCATCAAGGGAGGGGTGACGAAAGAGTCGAAAAATGATCCTCCTTCTGCTTATCATCATACCGCTCATCGGCGGACTGGCAGCATGGCTTTCCGACGGGAAGAACAACACCCTGCCGCGCTGGATTGCGCTCGGAACGCTCATGCTCGACCTTGTTCTGGTCCTGCTGCTCTGGAAGGAACACGCTGCTGCTGTTTCCCTCTTGCCCGATACCTGGCTGGTCGAGATACAGCATGCCTGGATCCCGCAGCTCGGCATCAGCTTTCATCTGGCCTTGGACGGCCTGAGCCTGATACTGGTGTCCCTTACGATATTTCTCGGTATCCTGTCCGTGCTCTGCTCCTGGACCGAGATCAGCGAGCGCGTAGGGTCCTTTCATTTAAACCTGCTTTTTATCCTGGCCGGCATTCTCGGTGTGTTCCTCTCGCTCGACCTGTTCCTTTTTTACTTCTTCTGGGAACTGATGCTCGTGCCAATGTATTTCCTGATCAACCTCTGGGGGCATGAGAATCGCGTATACGCCTCGTACAAGTTCTTTATCTTTACCCAGGCCGGCGGCCTTTTGATGCTGCTGTCCATATTGGGGCTCTACTTCATTCATGGCAAGAGCACTGGTTTCTACACTTTCGATTATCCGCTGCTGCTGGGCACAGCCATGTCGCCATCTGCTTCCCTATGGCTCATGCTCGGGTTCTTCATTGCCTTTGCAGTAAAGCTGCCCATGCTGCCATTCCAGCCCTGGCTTCCTGATGCGCACACCGAAGCTCCCACCGCCGGAAGCGTTATACTGGCGGGACTGCTTTTAAAGACCGGGGCCTACGGACTCCTGCGCTTCGTCCTGCCGCTCTTTCCGGATGCCGTGCATATGGTTGCGCCAATCGTCATGGGGCTCGCTGTTGCGGGCATTGTTTACGGGGCCGTGCTCGCTTTTAGCCAGACAGATCTTAAACGCCTTGTGGCCTACACCAGCGTAAGCCATATGGGGTTTGTGCTGCTCGGGATCTTCGCCGGAACCACGGTTGCCTTGTCCGGTGCGGTCATCCTGATCGTGGCGCATGGCGTAACCACGGGTGCTTTGTTCATGCTCGTGGGCATGATCCAGGAACGCATCCATACACGCGACCTGGGGAGCATGGGCGGTTTCTGGACAACAGCGCCGCGGCTCAGCAGCATGGGACTGCTGTTCGTGCTTGCTTCGCTCGGTCTGCCCGGCACCGCTAATTTCATCGGCGAGTTCCTCGTGCTGCTCGGCGCCTTCCCGGTGAACAGCACCATGACCGTGATCGGTGCTTTGGGCCTCGTCCTTTCAGCGGTCTACTCGCTCCGGATAGCGCAGCGCGTGTTCCATGGAACAACGCGCGCTGACATACGGATGCCCGACCTTTCTGTCCGCGAAACAGGAATGATGGCGATCATGATCATCGCTGTGCTCTGGATCGGTCTTTTCCCGCAGACCATTCTGGACACTGCCAAACCGGTTCTGAACGAACTGGAATGCTGCTCAAACCACGGGGAACCGATTTCGGCCAAGGGAGGCGGACAATGAACAGGGGAGACCTGATCGCCCTTTCACCCTTCATCATGCTGTCGATCACTATCATCGTGATCATGCTGGCTATTTCCCTGCGCCGCAGCCATTTGCTGACCGTGATCCTGACGCTTTCGGGCCTTGCCTTGACGCTTGCAAGCATTTCAGGCGCTCTCTGTACCGTGCCTCGTGATGTTACCTTGCTCATCAGGATCGACAACTCTGCCCTGTTCTTTCTGGGCCTGATCGTGATTGGGACCTTTGCAATAGCTGCTTTATCCTTTTCCTATTTTGAAGGCCGCTCCGGCGAGCGGGAGGAGTTCTATCTGTTGCTGCTCCTGGCAACACTCGGAGCAATGGTGCTGACCGCTGCCACGCACTTCGCGTCGCTCTTCCTCGGCATTGAACTGCTCTCTGTTTCGCTCTATGCCTTGATTGCCTACCACCGCCACAGCCTCCGGAGCACCGAGGCGGGCGTAAAATACCTGATACTGGCCGCTGCCTCGTCAGCCGTACTACTCTTCGGCATGGCGCTCATCTATGCCGAAACCGGCAGCATGACTTTCACCCACATCGCTTCCCGCATAGGCGTTTCCGGAACATACGGCCTGCCGCTGACTGCCGGACTTGCCATGGTCCTGGCAGGCCTCGGGTTCAAGCTTGCCGTGGTCCCCTTCCATCTCTGGACGCCGGACGTATACGAGGGAGCGCCTGCTCCAATAACCGCATTTGTGGCAACCATATCCAAAGGAGCGGTCTTTGCAGTGCTTCTCCGGATCTTTACGAGCATCGATATCCACGAGCGTCCAGCCCTGCTCCTGATCATGAGCGTTGTTGCCATGGCGTCTATGTTCGTAGGCAACCTGCTCGCTCTGCAGCAGAACAACATCAAACGCATTCTGGCATACTCGTCCATTTCCCATCTCGGGTATCTGCTCGTTACGCTTTTGGCAAGCGGTCCCCTGGCGATCGCTGCAGCCGCCTTTTACCTCGTTGCCTACTTCATCACCACCATCGGCGCTTTCGGCGTGGTAAGCATGGTCTCGGGAAAGGACCGGGACGCCGATCGCAGGGAAGACTACCAGGGCCTCGCCTGGCGCCGTCCCTGGCTTGCCGCGGTATTCTGCGCCATGCTGTTCTCGCTCGCCGGTATCCCGCTCACCGCCGGATTCGTGGGCAAGTTCTATGTGGTAGGTGCGGGCGCGGAATCGTCCCTCTGGCCACTGGTCGTCGTGCTCGTCATCAACAGCGCCATCGGCCTGTTCTACTATCTGCGCATCATCGCAGCGCTCTTTGAACGGACAGAAGGACAGGCAGCCCAAACCGCTGCTCCTGTCACGAGACTCGGAAACGCAGTTCTTGCGTGTCTTACGATACTCCTGATCTGGCTTGGTGTGTATCCCGGACCGATGATCGAAATAATAAACAAGATGACCCATTTTTGATGAAAACACTCTCTCTGTAAAATATGGGTAAAATGCTTTCCTGGTTGATACGGGAACCACCTTATGTTATATTGGTAACTACATTATTGTTACCCGGAGGGCACATGATATCGGTCGGCATAAAAGAACTGAAGGAAAAGTTGAGCAGCTATGTGAATAAAGCTCGTCATGGAGAGGAAATTGTGGTTACAGACCGGGGCAAAGAGATCGCACTGGTCATTCCCATATCCAGCGAGCGGAGCGCGGTCACCCGGCTCGTTGGGTCAGGCAGGGCAGTCTGGAACGGCGGCAAGCCTGTTGGCGTGAAGGGGATCAAGGCAAAGGGCGGGTCAATTTCCAAAACCATTCTGGAGGACCGTCGGTGATCCTGTATCTCGATACCAGCAGTCTGGTGAAGCTCTATGTCACCGAGTCCCATTCCGGGCTCGTCAGGGCCTGGACCGAAGAGGCGGAGATCATTGCCACCTGCCGCGTTGCTTATCCTGAGATGCTGTCAGCCTTGAACAGGCGTTTCAAAGCCGGGGACCTGGAGAAACGTGACTATGATCAGCTGGTGAAGGCTTTTTCCGGGGAGTGGAGGCGTTTTGCCGTGATCGATTTCGATGAGCTCGCCGCTGGTCGTCTGGTCGCGGCATACGGATTGCGGGGTTTCGATGCCGTTCATCTGTCTGCCGCCGGGCTGCTCAGGTCTTCAGGGAACGCTCCTGCGGTGGCTTTCTCATCCTTCGATGAAAAACTGAACCGTGCCGCTGTTGTGGAAAAGTTCACGGTCCTGAATTCAGAATAACTTCCAAGCTCAGGATAGGGTCACCCATTATGCTGCTCACGAAGATCAAAAAAACCATAAAGGATAACCGCATGCTCTCCCCCGGCGATAAGGTGCTCGTTGCGGTTTCCGGCGGGCCTGACTCGATCTGCCTCCTGAGCATCCTCGCGGCGCTCAGGCGGGAACTCGGCATCTCCCTGCACATCGCACACCTCGACCACGGGTTCCGTGGTGCGGAATCTGCCGCGGAAGCACGCTTTGTTGCAGAGACCGCACGACAGTACAACATCCCCGCGACCATCGAAGCATACGATGTCGAGGCTCTCTGTCGCAAGCGCGGACTGTCAGTCCAGGCGGGAGCGCGTGAAGCGCGGTATGCATTCCTGACCCGCACAGCCGCGATGGTCAACGCAGCACGCATCGCCACGGGGCATACGGCAACAGACCAGGCCGAAACCATCCTCATGCGACTGCTGCGCGGCGCCGGCAGCGCAGGTCTTGCCGGCATCCCGCCCGTGCGCGGCACGATCATCAGGCCGCTCATTGAGATCACCCGTGAAGAGGTCCTGCGGCGCCTCTCGCAATCCGGCCTCCCCTTTGCAACAGATCCATCGAACGCAAAACCGCTCTACACCAGGAACAGGATACGCCTGGAGGTGTTGCCTCTTCTGAAGCAGTTCAACCCACGCGTCGTTGAAACGCTCGTTGCCGGGGCGGCGCTGCTCAGGGATGAGCACGAGGCGCTCGAGCTGTCCGTTGCCGCGGTCGCCGACGCCATTACAAAGCGGTCGGGCAACGGTCTGACCATCCAGCGGGAGGCCTTCCTTGCGCTTCATCGGGCGACCAGGCGGCGGCTGCTCCGCAGGTCCGCGGACGAACTCCTGGGGGCGCCGTCCGTGCTCTCCTCCTCCCATATCGAGGAGGCGCTCCTGTTCATGGCCTCGGCACAGACCGGCAGGACCATGAGCCTGCCGCAAGGTCTCATGCTTGAACGCTCATACACTATATTCATGCTCGGCCCTGCCCCTGCGGCAGGGGCCTTTGCTCACGAGCTCGCCGTCCCGGGCAGCACGATCGTCGGGGAATGCAACGTCGTGGTGGAGGCAATCCTCTGCAACCCCGACGAACCGAACCAGGAAGGAAATTATTTCTGGCAGGCTTTATTCGATTATGATAAGATATGCCTCCCGTTGCAGGTTCGGAACAAACGTCCCGGCGATTGGTTCTGCCCTTCGGGCATGGGCGGTAAAAGCAAAAAGCTCCAGGACTTCTTTGTGGACTCAAAGGTACCGCGGCGCGGGAGGGACAGTATCCCGCTGCTCTGTTCAGGAACGGATATCCTCTGGGTCATGGGAATGAGGTCCGATGAACGATTCCTGGCGCACGCCGATACAAAGCGCGGGCTACTGGTTCGCGTGAAGAATCAGGGGGAAGTCTGAAGGGGGAAGTTGAATATACTTCAGCCGTCAGCCTTCAACCTTGTCGGGTCATGTTTCACAACTCGTATGCCGCGCCTCTTGCCTTACGAACTATATCTCACGGAGGACATGCAATGGTAGGAATCGATTTTGGAAAACCGCTTTTCACAAGCGAGGAAATCCAGCGTAAGATCCAGGAACTCGGCTCCCGGATCTCCAAGGACTATGCGGACAAGGACCTGCTGGTCGTCGGGGTGCTCAAAGGCGCCATCTTTTTCATGTCCGACCTGCTCCGTTCGCTCAAGATCTCCGTTCGGATGGACTTCATGCACTGCACCAGCTCGTCCTCCAAGGGCAAAGGAGGGAACCCGGTGCAGATACTGTCCGACATCAAAGAGGACATCAAAGACAAACATGTTCTGCTAGTGGAGGATATCGTTGACTCCGGCGTCACGCTCCAGTATCTCAAACAAATGCTCATTGATCGCGGCCCGGCGTCGCTCAAGGTCTGCGTGCTCCTGGACAAGGCGGAGCGGCGGAAAGTGGCGATCGAAGCGGACTACGCCGGCTTCCGCATCCCCAACAAATACGTGGTCGGCTACGGCCTCGACTACAAGGACCGGTACCGCAACCTGCCCTATATCGCCGTCCTGCCGCTCGAGGAACGAGAGGGATAGCGGCGGCATCGAAGTTGTTGTCAGCAACGGTAAAATATGTTAAATTAATGAAAGTTTACCTGTCGCGTTTCTCTGCAGAGCGCGCAGGATCGGAGGTTTGCATCGGTGAACGCATTCTATAAAAATCTGGCGCTGATTCTTCTGTTCGTCGTGGTATCAGTGCTCATTTTCAATCTGTTCAACCCGGTTACCCAGTCAACGCTGCAGATCTCCTTCAGCGAGGTCATGGACAAGATCGATAAGGACGAGGTGAACGACGTCACGATCAAAGGTCCCGAACTGCTCGGCAACCTCATAACCGGCAAGTCGTTCAAGACGAATCTGCCGGACTACCCGGACCTCGTCAAGGACCTTCGGGCCAAGGGCGTCAAGATCAACGTCGAACCACTCAAGGAATCGGGGTGGTACAGCTTCCTCGTGGTCTGGGCCCCGCTGATCCTCATGGCGCTGTGGTTCATATTCATCATGCGCAACATGCAGATGGGCGGGAACAAGGCCATGTCCTTCGGCAAGAGCAAGGCCAAGCTCCTGAACGAGAACGCCAAGAAGGTAACCTTCAATGAAGTGGCCGGAATGGATGAGGCCAAGGTCGAGGTCCAGGAGATCATCGAGATCCTCAAGGACCCGCAGAAGTTCCAGAAGCTCGGCGGCAAGATCCCCAAGGGCGTCCTGCTGGTGGGCCCTCCGGGCACGGGCAAAACGCTTCTGGCGCGCGCCATTGCCGGCGAGGCAGGCGTGCCCTTCCTGTCAATCAGCGGCTCTGATTTTGTCGAAATGTTCGTCGGCGTAGGCGCCTCGCGCGTGCGCGATCTGTTCGAACAGGGCAAGAAGAACGCGCCCTGCATCATATTCATCGACGAGATCGATGCCGTGGGCAGACACCGCGGCGCCGGCCTCGGCGGCGGCCACGACGAACGCGAGCAGACACTGAACCAGCTCCTCGTAGAGATGGACGGATTCGAGAGCAACGAAGGCGTCGTCCTTGTCGCTGCGACCAACCGGCCCGACGTGCTCGACCCTGCCCTGTTACGACCGGGAAGGTTCGACCGGATGGTGGTCATCCCGCGGCCCGATCTGAACGGCAGAATCGGCGTGCTCAAGGTGCATACTCAAAAGGTCAAGCTCGCTCCGAACATCGACATCGAATCCATCGCACGCGGCACTCCCGGGCTGTCGGGGGCCGAGCTCGCGAACCTCGTGAACGAGGCGGCCATCCTCGCCGCCAGGATAGGCAAGACACAGGTGGAGAACGATGATTTCGAGCGCGCCAAGGACAAAATCCTCATGGGCCTTGAGCGCAAGAGCATGCTCATCAGCCCCGATGAAAAGATGAATACGGCCTACCACGAGGCGGGCCATACGCTGGTGGCGCGCCTTATTCCCGGCACCGACCCGGTCCACAAAGTATCGATCATCCCGCGCGGCATGGCGCTCGGCGTCACGCTGCAGCTCCCCACGGCCGACCGCTACTCCTATGACCGTGAACATTTATTAAACAACATCGCGATCCTGCTCGGCGGCAGAGCGGCTGAGGAGATCGCACTCCAGCACATGACTACCGGCGCGGGCAATGACCTCGAGCGCGCCACAGGACTGGCACGCAAGATGGTCTGCGAGTGGGGTATGAGCGACGCCATGGGGCCACTGTCCTACGGCAAGAAGGAAGAGGCAATATTTCTGGGCCGCGAGATCTCGCAGCACCGCGACTACAGCGAGCACACGGCTGTCCTGATCGATAATGAGGTCAAACGCATCGTCATGGACAACTACCATCGGGCCAAAGCCCTGATCCAGGACCGGGCCGATGCGCTCCACGGCCTTGCAAAGGCTTTGCTCGAAAAAGAGACCCTTGACGCCGCGGAAATCGATGCCATCGTCAACGGCCACCCAACGGCCGCATAGGGAGCGCTATGGGGCTTGCTGTCAGGATCGTTGAAGCCGGCTCGCTCGCCGTTTCCATTCACGGCCTGACCACGGAGCAGCAGGCCGTGGTGCGCGACTTTGTCCGGGCGCTCGACGGCGGGATCTCGGTCAGCTTTCTACCGGCGCGGGACGGGAAAGAGGCCCGCCTGACCGCCACGCCGGAGCGATTGCGGCAACTCCCCGATGCGTTCCGCACGAACGCGTATATCCCGTCGGACCTCCCAGCCGCACTGCAGTCACTCCTTGACAACTACCTGCGTTCGGACCAGAAGGTCAGCTGCAAAGGACACATCCTCGACCTCGGCAACCATACGCACGTCATGGGCATCCTGAACGTGACGCCCGATTCCTTTTCCGACGGCGGCCGCCATGCCGATGCGGCCCGGGCCATTACCCAGGCCCGGCTCATGGCTGCCCAAGGCGCGGACATCATCGACGTCGGCGGAGAATCGACGCGGCCCGGAGCAGAGCCGGTCTCCGAGGAAGAAGAGCTCCGGAGGATCATTCCGGTGATCGAACGTCTTGCAGCAGAGCTCACTATCCCGATCTCGGTCGACACCTACAAATCCCGGGTCGCACGAAAAGCACTTGAAGCCGGCGCCTCGATCGTGAACGACATCAGCGGGCTCCGGTTCTCCCTGGACATGGCAGGCGTCGTTGCCAAGCATGGCGCCGCCGTGGTCATCATGCACATCAAGGGCACGCCGCGCGACATGCAGCAGAACCCGGTCTACACCGATGTGCTCGCCGAGGTCAGGTCCTACCTGGCGGACAGCATCACCATGGCCGTACAGGCAGGCGTGAAGCCGGAGAACATTATCGTCGACCCGGGCATCGGCTTCGGCAAGACCCTGGAGCACAACCTTACGCTCCTGAACCGCCTCGGTGAACTGCGCAGCCTCGGCCCTCCGGTCCTGCTCGGCACCTCGCGAAAGAAGTTCATCGGCGCCGTCCTCGGGATCGCCGAGGCCGATCAGAGACAGGAAGGCACTGCAGCGACGATCGTCCTCGGGATCGAGCGGGGTGCGCGGATCGTGCGGGTCCATGATGTGGCGGCGATGGTCAAGGTCGCGCGCATGACCGATGCGGTCTTGAGAGCGAATTCCAAGCACGAAATCCGAAACGCTCAACCGTGATGAATTCGTAAAAACTAAAATTTACCGCGGAGACGCTGGGACGCAGAGAAAATCTCTACTATGTTCATGATGCCTTTCTCAGCGCCTCCGCGCCTCGGCGGTGGGCAATGACTTTTTACGAATGTATCAGGTTTTAGAAATGAGAACTCAGGGTTTGCTGAATGACCAACTTCACTGAAATTAAAGAGGCGCTGGCGCACTACCGGTGGTTGAACGATACGGTAGATATCGCGCTCGTCTACTATCTCTTCTATCGCCTGCTGCTGCTGATCAAAGGCACACGGGCCTTTCAGATGCTGGTCGGCATCGGGCTGATCGTGCTCGCGCTCGGGGCATCGCAGTGGCTCAAGTTCTACACGCTCGACTGGCTCATCCGCAGTTTCTGGTCCCAGATCGTCCTCGCCGTCATCATCCTGTTCCAGCCCGAGATCAGACGTACGCTCGCCCAGGTGGGTCAGCGCCATCTCTTCCGGCACCTGTCTCCCGTGGAAGGCTCCAAATTCATCGAAGAAACGGTCAAGGCCTCCGTCTCCATGGCGAACAAGCGGATCGGCTCGCTCATCGTGCTCGAACGCAACATCGACCTCACGACCATCGTGGAAATGGGGACGGAGCTGGATGCCAAGGTGACCAAGGAGATTCTCATCAGCATCTTCCTGCCCTATTCGCCGATCCACGACGGGGCCGCCATCATCCGGAATGGAAGGCTCATAGCCGCAGGCTGTTTTCTGCCGCTGACGCTCGCCTCGAACATTTCGAAATCGCTGGGTACGCGCCATCGCGCCGCCATCGGCCTCACGGAGGAGTCGGACGCAATTGTGGTCGTCGTCTCGGAGGAGACCGGCGAGATCTCGGTCGTGTCCGGCGGAAAGATCGAGCACAACGCCGACGCCCAGGCCCTCAGGAAGACCTTGTCGGACATTTTCGTGAAACCGAAGAGCAGGAAACCATAATATGGACTACCGGAAGATCCTTGTTGAAAACTGGAGCATCAAGCTCATCTCCCTCGGACTGGCGCTCATCCTCTGGTTCAACATAACGTCCAAGGGGAAGGTGGAGATCGCTCTTACGGTCCCGCTGGAATTAAAGAACATCCCCGCGGGCATGGCCGTTGTCGGCGACGTTCCCGGCTACCTCGAAGTGCGCGTGCAGGGCCAGGAGCGGGTGCTCCGGGATATCTCGACGGACAAAGAAGTGTCCGGCGCCCTCGACCTGTCGCTGGCCAGAGGCGGTGAGAATCTCGTCAGAATATCGCCCGACGATATCACCAGGCCTTCAGGCATCGCCGTGACCCACCTTTCTCCCTATGAGATCAAGGTCAGGCTCGAGCCCATACTGCGCAAGGCTGTCAGGCTCATCCCGGCGCTCCATGGCATTCCCGCCCCGGGCTACCGCGTTGCAAGCACCGTGGCCAGGCCCGCGCGGATCGTTATCGAGGGACCGGCCGGCGTCGTGAAACCGCTGACCACACTCCAGACCATGCCGATCGATATAGCTGGCGCCACGGACACCATCACCGTGGAACCAAAGCTCGACTATGCGGGCAAGCCTATCAAGCTGCTTGATAAGGATGTCAGCGTTCGCATTGTCATAGAAAGGGTGCGACCATGAAAAAACTCTTCGGGACCGACGGCGTCCGCGGGGTGGCGAACCAGGACCCCATGACCAGCGAAATGGCGATGCGCATCGGTCGTGCCGCCGCCCATGTGTTCCGCGATTCGTCGCGGCGCCACCGCATCGTCATCGGCAAGGACACGCGCCTCTCGGGATATATGATCGAGAGCGCTCTCACCTCGGGGCTCTGCTCCATGGGCATCGACGTGCTGTTGATCGGCCCGGTGCCCACCCCGGGGATCGCCTTCCTGACCCGAAGCCTGCGTGCCGACGCCGGCGTCGTGATCTCGGCCTCCCACAACCCCTACGAGGACAACGGCATTAAATTTTTCGGCCGCGACGGGTTCAAGCTTCCCGACGAGCTCGAGAAAAAAATGGAAGACCTGATCTTTTCCGGAGCAATCGATGCCATAAGGCCGACTGCCTCGGAGATCGGCAAAGCGACCCGCATCGACGACGCCATCGGTCGATACAACGAGTTCGTGAAATCATCGATACCGCGCGGCCTCGACCTTGCGGGACTCCGCATTGTCGTGGATTCGGCCAACGGCGCCGCCTACAAGATCGGCCCGCGCATCCTGACCGAGCTCGGCGCCGACGTCATATCCCTCTATGACCAGCCGAACGGCATGAACATCAACCAGGGCTGCGGCTCGCTCCATCCTGAAGTGATCTCGCGGGCCGTGGTGGCGAACCGGGCCCATATCGGCATCGCCTTCGACGGAGACGCCGACCGCCTGATCCTGTGCGATGAGAACGGCACGGTCATCGACGGCGACGCCGTGATGGCCATCTGCGCCCTTCACCTGATGAAGCACGGCAAGTTAAAACACAACACGCTGGTCGCCACGGTCATGAGCAATCTGGGGCTCGAGCTCGCCATGCGCGAGGCAGGCGGCAAACTGGTCAGGGCCTCCGTGGGAGACCGGTACGTCATGGAAAAAATGCTGTCGGGCGGGTACAACCTCGGCGGCGAACAATCGGGCCACATCATTTTCATGGACTACAATACCACGGGAGACGGGCTCATCTCGGCACTCCAGGTATTGTCGATCATGCAGCAGACGGACAAGCCCCTGTCGATGCTCGCCGCCTGCATGAAGACCTATCCCCAGACGCTGGTGAACGTGAAAGTGCGGGAGCGGCGCGATCTCGAGTCGATCCCGGAGGTCGCCGCACGGATGACGGAGATCGCGAAGAAGCTCGAAGGCACCGGTCGCCTGCTCGTCCGGTATTCAGGCACCGAACCCAAGGTCCGCGTCATGATCGAGGGAGAGAATGAACAGGAGATAAAGCAGCTCGCCGAAGAACTGGCAGGGCTTATCAGGGAAAAGCTGGGATAACCGCATCATTCCCGGGTCGGCTATCGTTCCTGGCCCAAGAGCAGGTAACCTCTGACCGATCGTGTTTAGCCGTAATCAATTGGAACATCCGTTTATGCAAAAGCCCCTCATCACACTCACCCTTGCCTATGTCGCCGGCCTCCTGCTCGGGAACTGTTTTCTCTATGCTCCCGCTGTTGTAAGCGCGCTCATCGTGCTGGCCTTGTTGACCGCTGGGCTCCGCTCGTGGTTTGGACTGCTGTCCCACCGCCGCTTCCTGCTCCTGGCCGTCCCCTGCGCTCTGGGTATGGCAGCCTATCTCTACTCTGCAGCCTGGATACCATCCGATCACTATACGCGAAAATTTCCTGACACCACGGTTAAGCATGAGATGACCGGAACGATCGCGTCCGCACTGGATCGTGATCCGGACAAGACCGGCTTCATCGTGGAACTGCATCGGGTCGACAGCACACCGGTATCCGGTGCGATACGGATGAACGTTCGCACGAAGGTGACCGGCATCGGCTATGGCGATGTCATCCGCTTCTCAGTCCGTTTTTTCGAACCGGGCGGTTTCAGCAATCCTGCGGGCTTCAATTATGCGGCTTACCTTCAGGCGAAGGGAATCCTGCGCACCGTAAGTCTGAAGAATGAAGGCGAGCTCGAGCTCCTGCAGCGCGGATCAGGCCTGTTCAGAGAGATACAGGATTGGCGGGAGCGCATCCGTCTGGAGTTCCGTGCCTCAACAACGGGCCCGGGCTCGGCGATCCTGCAGGCCATGACCCTCGGAGAAGAGGGCGAGCTCACGGACGACATGCGCGACAGTTTTATGGCCGCCGGTGTCACCCACATCATTTCCATTTCCGGGTCCCACCTCGGCATGGTCGCCATCCTTTGTTTCGGGCTGATCAGGACCGTGCTGCGGCTTCTGCCGGAGCGGCACTATCACCGCCTGACCCTCGCAGCGGACCCGAAAAAGATCGCGGCCTGGCTCACCCTTCCGTTCCTGATCTTTTATACGCTCCTTGCCGGGGGGCAGGTCGCAACAATCCGTTCGCTCATCATGCTCACTGCAGCGCTCACGGCCATCCTGTTAGACCGCGAGCACGCGCTCATCCAATCCCTTGCTCTCGCAGCCCTGTTCATTCTCGTTGCAAGCCCGCAGGCTGTTTTCGACATATCGTTCCAGTTGTCGTTCCTCTCTGTTCTGGCCATCGGCTCCGTGGTGATGCTCTGGAACGAATTGCAGGTGCCTTCCGGGAGCCGCTTCGCCCGGTTCCGGAACAGCGCACTCCTGCTCGTCCTCGTCTCCCTAAGCGCCACCCTTGCAACGGCCCCCCTGGTTGCGCATTACTTCAATCAGGTATCGCTCGTCGGCGTGGTCTCGAACATGATCGTCGTTCCCTTCGCGGGCTTCATTGTCGTGCCGCTCGGACTGTTCTCCGGGATACTGTCACTCCTGACCAACACGCTGCCCCTGCCGGCGCTTAACCAGCTCGTTGCCGATTGGTTCTGCGACACGGTCACGTTCTTCTCACGCCTGCCTCTGGCGCAGTTCCATCCCCCCGCGCCGGGCCTGTTCAGCCTCCTGGCCTATGCCCTGTTCCTTGGTTCCGGACAGGTGATCGTCAGATCGATCCTGCTCTATCGTTATCAGCCCCTTGCAAACGCTTCCCGCGCACCGCGAAGCCACGTGACCCTTGCAGCGGTCTCGGGACTGCTGCTTATCCTTTTCATGACGATCTTTTTCATGCCTCGCCGGACCGGAACAATACAGTTTCCTGATGTAGGACAAGGTGACTGCGCGCTCATCACGCTTGCTTCAGGGAAGAATATTCTCATCGACGGCGGCGGCGCCTATGACGACCGTTTTGACATCGGCAGGCGCATTGTCGCCCCCTACCTCTGGAACCAGGGCATCCACCGGATCGATCTGGTGGTCCTGTCCCACCCGCATCCGGACCACATGAACGGCCTTAAATACCTTGTCAGAACCTTTGCTATTGGCGAGGTCTGGACCTCCGGCCTGGACAAAGACCTGCCGGGGTATGCTGAACTGGAACGCCTGGTCTCCGACAGAGGGATCCCCCACAGAGTCGTATCCGCAACGGACCCACCCGTGGCGCTCGTTGACGCCGAGGTGCGTATTCTCCACCCCGCTCCGGGCTTTCGTTCCCGCGAACGCAAAGCCTATGCGGCGGAGAACAACCGTTCCTTAGTGGTGCGGATCGCGATGGAAGGGAAGGTGTTCTTGTTCACCGGGGATATCGGCAAGGATGCGGAACAGGAGCTGCTGCGAAGCGGCGCGGACCTCCGGTGCGATCTGGTCAAGGTCCCTCACCACGGAAGCAAAAGCTCAAGCTCCGAAGCCTTTCTCTCCCGGACGCGGCCAGAAATCGGGATTATTACGGTTGGCAGAAGAAACCGCTACGGCCACCCTTCACCGGAAGTAGTGGACCGATATCAGACAACGGGAACGCGGCTCTTTCGAACGGATAGGGATGGAGCGCTCACGGTGACGGTAAAAAAGGGAGGTTTGGTCGTCAGAGCGTGGAGGGCCAGGATGGTGCAGCGGATCGAATTGGAGAACTATGCCACATGGAGGCGTCAGGAGGAAGAGAACTGGCGCGCCCTGTGGCTCAGGGCAACGGATGCTTGATAGAAAATTGTCTGTCAATTCTTACAATACCCTTTTCAACAGGCGAATGAAACCCGCCGATCACCGTCACCCCGTCATCGCGCCACTTCTTCGCCAGATCATAGATTTTAATAATTATGTCCCCGGGGCACTTGGATGAGCAGAAAAATCCAACCTTCTTATTGTTCAGAATTTCACGGTTGGGGGCCTCTATAGGATCGCTTCTTTGATATTGACAATGCTGCCAAGGTTAAAGAAGTGACCCTTTGTATCCCAAACTGTCAAGTTTATCATAAGATATGCCGGCTCGGCAAAAAATTTGTTGACTTCAGATTGAAGGTTTTTTGACAAAGCGCCGCAAAAACCGTATACTGCGCGCCATGAGTATCCGCGTAGTTATTACCGGGCTGGGTGCAGTGACGCCACTCGGGAACAATATGAAAACGACCTGGGACGCGCTCGTCACTGCCAGATCGGGCATCGGCTTGATAACAAGGTTCGAGACCTCGGCCTTCCCCTGTCACATCGCCGGAGAAGTGAAAGGGTTCGATCCGCGTCAGTATCTCGGCCCGAAGGAAGTGCGGAAAACCGATCCTGTTATCCAGTACGCTTTGGCGGCGGCCTTGATGGCGCTGGAGGATGCGGGTCTTTCCCTGACGCCTTCCCTGGCGCTCCGCACCGGTGTGCTTATTGGTTCAGGCCGCGGCGGTGTGACCACGTCTGAAAAGAACATGGCGCTCTTTCTTTCGCGGGGGCCGAAAGCTGTGTCCCCCTTCTATACATCCATGTCGCTCGTGAACATGGCTTCCGGCTATGTGGCCATGAAGCTCGGGGCGCAAGGACCCTGTCTCGATATTTCGACCGCCTGTGCTACGGGCACCCACTCCCTTGGCGAGGCCATGAAGATCATTCAACGGGGTGATGCGGATATCATGGTGGCCGGCGGCGCCGAGGCAGCGCTGACGCCGCTCATCCTGGCCGGCTTCTGCCAGGCCCGGGCTTTGTCAGAACGCAATAGCGAGCCAACGAGGGCCAGCAGGCCCTTTGACCGGGACCGCGATGGTTTCGTACTTGCTGAAGGTGCTGGAGTGCTGGTGCTTGAGGAACGGGGACATGCGTTACGGCGCGGGGCCCGGATCTATGCGGAGCTCGCTGGATACGGCCTGTCGTCCGATGCGTACCATTATACGCGGCCTGCTCCGGACGGAGCGGGGCCTGCCCGTGCCATGCAGCTTGCGATCGCTGATGCGGGCATGGAGCCTCACGATATTGACTATATCAATGCACACGGCACATCCACGGTCCCCAACGACCGCATCGAAACGCTCGCCATCAAAAAGGTCTTTGGCGGGCATGCCTGTCAGCTGGCAGTGAGTTCGTCGAAATCCATGCTGGGCCATATGCTCGGCGCTGCAGGAGCGGTCGAGGCTGCGATCACCTGCCTCGCCCTTCAAAATAGCATCATTCCTCCAACCCTCAATCTTGAGCACCGGGACCTTGATTGCGACCTGGACTTTGTGCCAAACAACGCCAGAAAGAAGGAGCTCAACGCGGCCCTTTCCAATTCCCTCGGCTTCGGCGGGATCAATGCCGCCCTCGTGCTGAAGCGCAGCGCTGATATATAGCCTTATCCTGTTTTCCCGCCTCCTCCATCACCTGACCACAGAATAAAAAAAGGGGCCCGAAGGCCCCTGATCGATCATATATTCTCATGCTCGCGGTACTGCTGAACCACGCTACAGCAACTACTTGCTTTTTGCGTTGCGCGCAGACAGTTTTTTCATCTGGTCCATGAAGCCCTGGGCCTTCTGCCGCTGCATCGAATCGGGCGTTCTGGCTGCGGACATGCTCATGTTCTGATATGCCAGTTCATACCTGCCGGTCTGCGCAAGAGCCATGGCCGCATTGGCGTAGTACGTCGGGGAGTCCGGGTCCGAGTGGATGGCCGCAAGAAAATATTTTACTGCTTTGTCATAATCTCTTCTTATCATGCTGACCTGCCCCAGCGTGTTCAGCAACTGAGGCATCTGGGGATTGTTCTTTAACGCGGCCTCGGCGCTTGCCGCAGCTTCATCGTAGCGCTGCTGCTGCATATAGGCAACAGACAAATTGTTCAGGAGCCCGGGGTCGCCGTCGGCATAGTACAGGCCTTTTTGCCAGGCCTCCACGGCCGCATCGAGCGAACCCAGTCTGAAATGGACCACGCCGATCTCACGGTAGAGGTCGCGCAGCGGAACACTTCCGTCGTCAGGAAGCGCCTCAACCGTTTTGAACTGCTCCAGGGCTTCATGCAGAAACCCGGCTGTGGAAAGCGCCTGTCCATAATTTTCGTGGGCCCGTCTTTTCTGGGGAGAGGTTTCGGTAATGTTTTTCCATAAAGACAGCGTTGACCGATACACATTGTTTCTGGCAAGCGTCGCGGTCACCAGGCTGATGAGAATGGCGGCGATCAGGAGCAGTGAAAAGATCCCTGAAAGCGTCTCAAGCTCCATCGCTTTCTGAGGCATGGCGGCAGTGTTACTGTTCTTTTTTTTGAGAACCATCTGTTTTTTAGCCATTATTCAAGCATCTCTTTCCCTTTTTACTAACGATCATACGAAGGACCATGAGTCGTGGACACAGCCCCCGCAGCCCCATCCGGCAGCATACCCCCAAACAGGGGAGAAAGCTTCCCCGCAGCAGAATCAGCCGACATTATTGCCGATATCGTGTGTGTAGTCAAGTACAATGCTCTTGAGTCAAATAAACGCAGTCGCCGCTTTTTGTCCTGCCCGGAAGGAAGGCACTCCATTTTTAAAAGAGTAAATTGCGTTAACCAGATGCACATATGCATGGTTAATCTACTCCTAAACTATCAGCGCATGACATGATATTTTCGCATTGACAATTAGCGGAACAAGCACTAATCTTTAACTTCATCTCCGCTGCTGTTGCTTCTCACCTGGTGATATCAAACTTTGCTGGAGGTCAAGCCATGAAAGAGATTGCCCGCAAGCCTGCCCCCGTTCCATCAGTTCCCGTCTCACCTGCCATTGCTTCAATGCATCCGTCGTACCGGAGCGCAACGATCCAGGCCTCCGCGGCCCTGCACAATCTCACCACGCAGTTCAGGCTGAAAAATGCGCGGCGTCCTGTAAAGACCGGGTGCGCTTGAGCAAAGTCCGGTAACGCAAAACGACAAAACCAGTTTTATGCTCAGCATACCTGAACCGCCAAGAATATACCTTGTCGGTTTTATTTTTGCTCTCTTGTCCTCTTGTCTAATATAATCAAGACCATCACTGTTTAATCACAGGCAAACCATAGCAATATCAACGATTTACAATAAAAATCACGCTTTACTTGATAAATCACAATTATTAGTTTATATTATTATTGTAATTTTAGGCTTCCCTGTTTACATCAAGATCAAAGTCACCGAACAGTTCCACAATAACCCGGAAAAGGAGGTTTCAGTATGAAGAAGTTGAGGACCATGGCGGTCTTCGCGATCCTTGTTCTGCTCATCGCTTATGCACAAAGCAATGCATATGCAGCGGAGATGAAGAAAGCGAAGACCATCGACGAGCTCGCAAAGATGTACGACTCTACCGGATGTAAGCAATGCCATGAGGAGATCTACAACGACTGGGAAAAATCACTTCACGCCCGGTCGATCTACGGCACCGGCCGGACTGTGGCGACCATCAAGACTACGGTCACCGTGGGCCTCATGGGCTGGGAGCACTCTGGCGTCAAGAAGCCCGAAGACGTGGAGAACCGGCATCTCGCCATCTGCGCGAAATGCCACCTTCCCCAACTGGCCGACGCAACCGACGCCGTTGCCAAGGAGATCGTGAAAAATGTTTTCATCTTCATGGACCCCAAGGCAAGCGACGACGCGAAGCACAAGGCGGAACAGCTGCTGACAAAGATCAACATCAACTGCCTCGTCTGCCACCAGCGGAACGCGATCACCCACAAGTGGGTGGACGGGTTCCCGCAGAAGAACGAGGTCTACGGCTCCAGGGAAGGCGGCCATCCGGACCCGGCCCATCCGGTCATGAAGAAGAGCCCCATCATGTCCGAATCCATCCTCTGCGGCCAGTGTCACGGCCTTGGCCCGAACTTTGAGCTCGAGAACCCGTCGCAGTGCGGCACGCTCTACGGGAGCTATCTCTGGGCCTACCGGGCGGAAGGCGGCCAGGAAAGCTGCCAGGAATGCCACATGAAGAAGAGCAAGATGGGCCACAACATGCAGAGCTACAATGACGTGAACTTCGGCAAGAGCGCCGTGGACTTCAAGGTCGAGACCTTGGGCTACATCTGGCGCGACGGATCGAAAATGATGCCCCAGGCGCTGGTCAAGATCGAGATGATCAACCGCGCCGGCCACTCCATCCCCGACGGCTGACCGACTCCCAACCGGCTGGTCCTGGAAGTGACCGCGAGAGATTCAAAAGGCAACGAGATAGCGAAACACACCCGTATTTATATGCCCATTCCCCAACAGCTCGGTCGCGGCGACAAGATGGGCCGCGGACCCTACGAAAAGAGCGGCATCATCCGCGACAATGGCCTGCCGCCCAACAGGCCCGTGCATGAGAACTTCGAGATCCCCTATCCCGCCGAGTTCGTCAAGAAGAACGGCAAGGACGTGACGAATATCCTCGACCATGAAATGACCGTGGACATCGAGCTCATCTACATGCCCTTCGGCGTGAAAGATACGGGCATCACCTGGCACAAAATGACCAGTAAAGTGAGCCTGGAGAAGGGCGGGGTGTAGCTCCGCGAAGCCCCTCAGTTAAATGGTTTCACCATGCCGGTGGGAAGATACCTCCCCCCCATTCCCGCCGGCATTTTACCGGTAAAACCGATAAAATGCCGAAGAGAATATCCTCCGGCGCTTTGAAAATCGGGATCTATCAGGGTCACTTCTTTGATCTTGACATTATCCGCCCTGATAGGCCATACTCACCGTCATGGCGAGACCGCTCCGCATACAAATACCCGGACGCCGTTTACCACGTCACGTGCCGAGGCAATGAAAAGCAGAATATATATGGATTTACTGCACCGGCAGGGTGGATTGACGAATCCTGAGATCGGGCTGTTGTTCGGATTAGACTATTCATCGGTAAGCCAGGAGCGTAAACGGTTGCGGCAATGTTTGGAGAAAGACCAGAAGGTACTTGCATTACACCGAGATATTGAACGGGAAATGACAAGGTTAAAGAAGTGACCCCAAAGAGCAGTCTGCGGGACATTCTTCAGCAGAGACTGATGAGATAATTCACCGGAGGTGTTGCCATGAAGTCATTGTCGAGCTACAATTCCCAGGGTTACGCGCTGATGCGGATCGTCGTAGGATTTCTTTTTCTGTGGCACGGCGCCGGGAAACTGTTCGGTTTTCCGAGTGCAATGCCCGAAGGAATCCCCGCGTTTATTACGTACATCGCCGGTCCGATCGAGCTGATCGGAGGCCTCCTGATCATGATCGGGCTCTAC
>JANPMZ010000236.1:0-3100 GCA_031427195.1 Nitrospirota bacterium | reverse complement strand
CCATGAATGAAGGACTCAAGCAGGAGACTATCGGTGTCATCAAGGGCGCAGATCAGTACGACATCCTGCGGATCATGCAGACCAATGGCGAAGCATACGAAATCCTGAACGAGGATGTGGTGGCGCGGCTCAAGGACTGGGCAAAGGCCTTTTCCTTCAATATTGTCGGCGCTGATAATGACTGGGTAGAAATTGAGTTCAAAACCCTGCCGAAAAACCTCGCTGTCTTTGCCGAAGAGATTTATGATTTTTGTCCTGATGCGGTGGATCAGGGGCCGGGAAATATCAGCGGCCTGGTGAAGGAGATGCAGGCCACCAGGCGGCTGTTCTTGTGGTGGGATTGAGCTGCACTGGCCGCGGCCGCCAGGGGAAATAGAATAGGCAGACGGTTTGATCCGTCTGCCTGATGAAAAATTACATCCACAATAACAGTTACCCGCTTCGAATAATGAATTAGCGGTATAAGGTACTGCAAACTATTTTGCTGCCGGGGCTGCTGCCGGAGCTTCGGCTGCCTTCTCTGCTGCCGCCTTCTTGGCTGCTGCCTTCTTGGCTGCTGCCTGATCGTCTGCCTTCGCCGGAGCGACGACTGGTGCAGCGGTGGCCGGCGCCGTCTCCTGAGCGAATGCTACGCCGAGGGTCAGAGCGAATGCCATTGCCGTGAACAATGCGATGATCTTCTTCATGTGGTTTCACCTCCCTTCACTGTTTGAATATACAAATTTATGAGTGCGGTATTATTAACTAATGCCCGATCAATGTCAAGCACATTTAACGTGACAATCATAATGAGCTTGTTGCACGAATGCTCTTTTAGGTTGATTTGTCATTCTGAACGAAGTGAAGAATCTCGTTTTTTCATTCAGTTGCGAGACCCTTCGCTTCGCTCAGGGTGACGGGAATAGGGTTTGTGCAACAGGCTTGTACCGCAAAACATCATTGGTTTAATACGCTGCAGAAAGGCCGGCAGAAACGCCGACTGCTCTTTCCCTCAGATAATGAATGTGGTATAGTGACTCATGCAATTGGGCTTGCTCAGGAGTTTAAAAGGTGTGCGGGTATATGTACTTGCAGGATTGCTGGCGATTATTTCGGCGATCCATTATTTGCTGGGCGGGGCCGGGGCCGGTTTGCTCCACAGTATGCTGGGGCACCTCTATATTATACCGATTATTCTTGGGGCTTACTGGTACGGTATAAAGGGCGGGGTCCTGGTCTCGATCAGCTCGAGCCTGCTGTTTGCGCCGCACCTGTTTCTCCACTGGACAGATCCGTTCCTCGACGTATATAACTTCGTAGAAGTGTTCCTCTTTCTGCTGCTCGGCGGGGTTACCGGTATTTTGAGCCAGATGGAGCGCAATCAGCGGACGCGCCATGAAGAGGCGCTGCTCCGCCTCGATGAGTCGCACCGGAAACTCAGGGAGCAGACCGATATCCTGTTCCAGACCGAAGAGCAGCTGAGGCGCGCCGACCGGATGTCGGCACTGGGCCAGCTTTCCGCGGGAATGGCGCACGAGATTCGCAACCCCCTTGGCGCGATCCAGGGGGCAGTCGAGATCCTGAGGGACGACTATGATCCGCAGGACGCCAAATATGAATTCATCCAGATCCTGCTGAAGGAAACAGCCCGGCTCAACAAAATCGTGCAGGAGTTTCTCGGATTCGCCAAGCCTAAACAGCCTGATTTCCAGCAGGCCGATGTGAATGAAGAGCTCCTGTCCGTCCTCGTCCTCACGGCCCAGGAGGCGAGAAAATCGGGCATTACGGTTGATAAACGGCTTGACCCTTCTGTTGGAAAGCAGCGTTTCGATGCCGGACTGCTGAAGCAGGCGTTCCTGAACCTGATCCTGAATGCTCTGCAGGCCATGCCGCAGGGGGGTGTCCTGACCGTGGAGAGCGGTCTGAGCAACGGAATGATCGTGGTGCGGATCGCTGATACCGGGGTCGGGATCACCGAGGAGAACCGAAAAAGGCTTTTCAGCCCTTTTTTCACGACCAAAAAGAGCGGCACCGGTCTGGGGTTGGCGATCACGTACCGGATCATCGAGAACCACCAAGGGACCATTGATGTGGCGAGCGAGCCGGGCAAGGGAACGACGTTCACGGTGAAGATCCCGATCGGGTAACGGAAAGATTTTATTATTATGAAAAAACCTTCGATCCTCCTCATAGACGATGATGACAGCCTGCGTCGGGTAATGGAGTTCAGCCTGGTTGAAGCGGGTTACCGCGTCCGTACCGCCTCAAGCGGCGAGGACGGCCTGCGTCTCTTCGAGCAGGAGGTTTCCGATGCCGTGGTCACGGACATCACGATGCCGGGCATGAGCGGTATGGAGGTCCTGGCCCGGATCCGCGAAAAGGACGAGCAGGTGCCCGTGGTCGTCATTACGGCCTATGGCACGATCGAAAGCGCTGTGGAGGCCATGAAGAAGGGGGCCTTCGATTACATTACGAAACCGTTTAACCGCGATGAGCTGCGGATGACGCTCGAAAAAGCGTTTACCCTGCGCCGGCTCGAGCGCGAGAACGTGGAACTCCGGGCAGCGGTGACGGACCGGTACAGTTTTGCCGGCATCATCGGAACGAGCGAACGGCTGAAGGACGTGCTCGATCTGGCAGGCCGCGTTGCCCCGAGCGACGCCAGCGTGCTCATTACGGGCGAGAGCGGCACGGGCAAGGAACTCCTGGCCCGGGGCATTCATGTCAACAGCAGCCGGGCCCAGGGGCCGTTCGTTGCAGTGAACTGTGCCGCGATCCCCGAGGGGCTTCTCGAGAGCGAGCTCTTCGGACATGTGAAGGGAGCTTTTACCGGCGCGGTGCGCGATAAGGCGGGCAAGTTCGAGCTTGCCCGCGGCGGCACGCTGTTTCTGGACGAGATCGGCGAGCTCCGCATCGATCTGCAGGCGAAGATCCTGCGGGCGCTACAGGAACGGCAGGTGGACCGGGTCGGCGGCAATCATCCTCTTGCGGTGGATGTGCGGATCCTGGCAGCCACGAACAAGGACATCGAACGTGCCGTGAAGGAGGGCGCCTTCCGGGAGGACCTCTACTACCGGCTGAATGTGATCACGCTGCAGATGCCGCCGCTGCGGGAGCGGCG
>JANPMZ010000235.1:0-5414 GCA_031427195.1 Nitrospirota bacterium | reverse complement strand
GAAGTTCACCCGGATCGATGTGAGGTTCAAGGGCGCTCTCTGCTATATCGACGCTTACAAAGAGCCTTTTGCGCCGAAACGCTTTCGTTCCGTCGGCGCTGAAACCCGGCAGGTGTTTATTGAACGTCTGCGAAACACGCCAACGCACCTTGTCCGGCTGCGGCATTTCAGCGCCGACAGATGGAGCGTCGCGTTTTACACCTATAGCCATGAACGGTATGAACCCTGCTGTTACCCCGGCGGAGAATGGTTCGGGACGCCCGAACAGGCGTTCGAGATCGGCGATTGTTATCTGGATTAGCGGGTGTGCGGACGATTCACGCGTTATGGCTTCTGTGGATCGGTGAAACACAGCGCGTTCAATGAAATTTCTGACCCGACGAGGTAAGCTAGCATGGCGCATCGGCTAAATCCTGTAGGCA
This sequence comes from Nitrospirota bacterium, assembly GCA_031427195.1. Lineage (GTDB taxonomy): Bacteria > Nitrospirota > UBA9217 > UBA9217 > UBA9217 > GWC2-56-14. The sequence goes on along the minus strand of JANPMZ010000235.1, from coordinate 4,992 downwards.
GCGAACGATATATTTCTTCGGACGCTTTTTATAATTCGGAAACGGAAAAGACAAAGCTCAATTGGTTTCTTTTCGAGTATGCGCTGGAGTATGATACGCATATTTATGAAGACAAGAGGCTCCACGCACGACTGGAGCGCAAGGGAGTTGACGACAGTGCCATTGCGGAATTCTGCATACAGTACGCAAAAAAAATGAGCGGGCAGATTCTCGATCGTGTCTCGGGCAAAATTGAGAGCATTGAGTTTGGTTATAGAAGTATAGAGGCGTTCTTTCCTCATGTCGGTGACGAACTGATAAACAGCTTGCTGACGGCAGCCGCGAAGGCATGGGATTCTCTGACCTGCAAGTGTGTCGTCTGTCCCACGCGCTGCATCTCCGAACGTGACAGGAAGGCGACCATGTTTGACGAACCCTTTTATCGAACTTGATGATATGGCTTGGACCGTTCGGGGACCGGTCCCTGCGGTTATATTTAGATGCGCATACAATGTATTTCCTGATGGAACAATATGACCTTTGACGAAAAAGAACATTTGCGGGCCGATTTGGTCCGGGCCTATGAAGCGGCCTCGCCGGATGAAAAGGCGATCATTCAAACAGCGTCGGTGTTTTATCACTTCGTTGATCAACGCAGACTGCTTGACGCGCTGCGCGCCTGCCCCGCTTCGATTGCTCCCGGCTGGTTGACCAGGACCAGGGCGCTCGAAGTTCTTCTGAAGGCCTTGTCCGCCCGGGGCCTGCTCACGCATCATGAACGGCTCGGTGGTTACCGGTGCTCCGGCCTCCTTGTCGAGTACGCGACCCGCGATGCGGTCCGTAAGAACCATTTCGGCGAGCTCGCGCGCGTCGTGAGGTCTTCCCGCGAGCATTACTCGTTCGACACCAGCTTTGAAAAAAAGATGAAGGAACTGCGCATTGCCGCGTACCTCGGCGAGGGCAGGGACCAGCTTGCCAAGATCCTGTCGGAAATCGCGCATTTTTATCCGGACTCTTTTTTTGAGCTCCATCCCTTCGTTGCCATCTATAATAACCCGTTTGACGCGGAAACACTCTCATCCCTGCCGCCGGAGGCGCAGGCCGACGTTCTGGTGCGGATCTTCATTCACTCCGCGCTCAAGCTCGAGCCTGCGACGAACGCAGTCAAATTTGCACGGGCTCTGCTGAGCGCAAGCCAGTCCGGCAATGAGTATTTGCGCTATGGCCTTGCCCAATACCTGATACTGCAGGGAAAGCTTGAGGAGGCTGAACAGCTGCTTTCCAGGGAGGGTGGCTTGGTTGGCACGGAGGCGGCGCGGGCGTGGCTTGCGTTCCTGCGCGCGGAGGATGACAAGGCGATCGCCTGGTATGAATCGGCGCTTTCGAAGTTGAGGAAGGAAACGAACAAGCGCAAGGTTTATTTCAGGGCTGTTTACGGGGCCTATTTCGCCCTTTTATTGCTTGCGCACAAGGACCCTGTCCGGACAAGACAGGCGCTGGAGTATATCGGATACACGGAACGGAGGGAGGAGTACGGCGATATCCATGATATTCTCTCCTACCTGAAACACTATTGGCTTGTGGAACGCGCCGGAGACCAGGTCCAGCCCATGAAGCCCGAACTTCCTTTAGACGAGCATCGCACCATGAAGCATTTTTTCAGAGTATTTATTTCGCTCTCTCTTTCTCCGTCAACCGTGCGAAACGCGGCGGAAGGGTTGAAGGCGTTCCTGAACCAGGTAAAGGGCCACGGGTTCCATCTCATAGCCGCGGAACTGTCGGAGCTGCTTTTCCGGCTGAACGGAAAAAACGAGGAGTACGGCGCTGAAGCCGCGGCATTTCGTCAGGCTTCGGGTATGCGGAGTATCCTTGACCTCATTGCTCCTCAAGAGCCATGGGAGCGCTCTCTTGATGCTTTGAAAAACATTTGCGCCATGGTGTCCCCGGTCGCGAACGAGAAAAGGCTGGTATGGCTGTTCGAATATGACTCAAAGGGGGCCTGCCGGGTGCATCCGCTGGAGCAGAAAATGAGCGCCAAGGGCGGCTGGTCAAAAGGCAGGACTATTGCGATGTACGATCTTTACCGCTCCTCGGAAAAAGCATCGTATTTTACTGAACAGGACAAGAGGCTTGCCGCCCGGTCCGCGCAGGACAATCCCTATTGGGGGCATTATAACGAATTCGATCTCGCGGCTTTGACCGAACTGGTGGGGCATCCGCTGGTCTTCCTGAAAGACGCGCCGGGTGTCAGGGTGGAACTCGTAAAAGGCGAACCCGAGGTGGTTGTTTCCAGAAACACAAAAAATATTTTTATAACGCTCTATCCCCTGTGCTCACCGGAGGCGAAGGTAACCGTGATCAGGGAAACCCCCACCCGGTTCCGGCTGGTGGAACTGACGGAGAAATATAAGGCCCTTTCGCGTATTATCGGCGAGGGTGTTCGCGTTCCCTTGTCGGCGTCAGAGAAAGTGCTCGAAGCAATTTCCTCGCTGTCCTCTCTTGTCCATATCCAGTCCGAAATCGGCGGCAGCATGGAAAACATCAAGGAAACGCCGTCCGATCCGACCCCGCATGTCGTGATGATGCCGTTTCAGGAAGGACTCAAGGTCCAGGCGCTGGTCAGGCCCTTTTCCGGCAAAGGTCCCTACTATTCGCCCGGCAAGGGGGGCGAGACCGTTATTGCTGAAATTGACAACGAGCGGATCCAGACAAAACGTTCGCTGGAGCTGGAACGAAGAATGGTCGAGGAAACGCTTCAGGCTTGTACAATCCTGGAGCGGCATGAGGCTCTCGATGGAGAATGGCACCTTGGCGAACCCGAGGACTGCCTGGAACTGCTCACGGAGCTTCAGGGTCTGGGCGACAAGGTGTGCGTGGACTGGCCCGAGGGTGCGAGGTTCAAAATCACGCGCCAGGTGTCGTTCGACGGTTTCCGCATGGCCATCAAACGCGAGAATGACTGGTTCAGTCTGAACGGCGAGATACGGTTGAACGAAGATAAGGTAATGGAACTCCGGCAGCTCCTGGAACTTCTGGATGCGACGCCGGGCCGTTTTCTTCCACTGGGAAACGGCGAATTTCTCGCGCTGACCAAAGAGTTCAGGAAGCGTCTTGACGACCTGGCTTCGCTCTCGGAACGACATGCAAAGGGTGTTCGGTTTCATCCCCTTGCGGCCCCCGCAATCGAGGAACTGACCGCCGGCACGGACCTGGAAACGGACAGTCAATGGAAAGAACAGATGACCCGCATCCAGAGCGCGCAGGCGCTGCAGCCCGTGGTCCCTTCCACACTCCAGGCTGAGCTGCGGGATTATCAGACGGAGGGTTATGCATGGCTTGCCCGTTTGGCCCACTGGGGCGTGGGCGCTTGTCTGGCCGACGATATGGGGCTCGGCAAAACGGTCCAGGCTTTGGCGCTCATCATCAGCCGCGCGGCGAACGGCCCCGCGCTCGCAGTGGCCCCGACCTCGGTCTGCATGAACTGGATGGAGGAGGCAAAGCGCTTCGCTCCCACCTTGAATGTTTTCCAATTCGGCGCCGGCGACCGCAAAGAAACCCTGGCTTCGCTCCGTCCTTTCGATCTCATGGTTTGCAGTTACGGCTTGCTTCAGCAGGAAGAGGAACTTCTGGCTTCCGTTGAATGGGAGACGATCGTGCTCGACGAAGCCCAGGCAATCAAAAACGCCGCCACCCAGCGTTCGCAGGCCGCCATGAAGCTTCAGGGCCGGTTCAAGATCATTACAACGGGCACTCCCGTGGAAAATCATCTGGACGAGTTGTGGAATTTGTTCCGGTTTATAAATCCGGGACTGCTCGGTTCCCTTGATGCTTTCAATAGGAAGTTCGCCAATCCGATTGAGCGGGGCAATGACCATCAAGCGCGCGCAAGGCTGAAAAGGCTGATCCAACCCTTTATTCTACGCAGGCTCAAAACCCAGGTGCTCACCGAATTGCCGCAAAAAACGGAGATCATACTCCACGTCGAACTCGGGGAAGAAGAGACGGCGCTGTATGAGGCCATGAGGCGGCAGTCTCTCGACAGAATCGCCCGGGTGGAGGGGAATATGGGACGGAAGAGCATCCAGATCCTCGCGGAGATCATGAGACTGCGAAGGCTCTGCTGCAATCCCCGGCTTGTCGTTCCCGATACAAAGACCAAGAGCAGCAAGTTCGAACTCTTTGTGGAGACCTTGGAGGAACTTCTCGATAATAAACATAAGGCGCTCATATTCAGCCAGTTCGTAGGTCATCTCGGGATCCTCAGGGAGTTTCTGGAAGAAAGGAAGATACCCTACCAGTATATAGACGGAAGCACACCGCAGCGGGAACGGAAGCGAAGCGTGGATGCCTTTCAGTCGGGCAATGGGGACGTTTTTCTCATCAGTCTCAAAGCGGGCGGTCTGGGGCTGAATCTCACCGCCGCGGACTATGTGCTGCACATGGACCCCTGGTGGAACCCGGCTGTCGAGGACCAGGCGTCGGACCGCGCATACCGGATCGGCCAGGAGCGGCCAGTCACCATCTACCGCCTGATAACGAAGGGGACTATTGAAGAAAAAATCGTTGACCTGCACAAACACAAAAGAGCTTTGGCGGACAGCCTGCTCGAAGGAAGCGACATGAGCGGCAGGATATCACCGGACGAGCTGCTGCAACTGCTGGTGGAGCCGGCTGACAGCAAGAAGTAGGGTCCGTACCCTGCACGGACAGCATCGCTAAACAGATTTTCGTACCGATCGTGCAAATTACGCAAAAGGAGCGGCGCCCTCCGGTCTTGACTTAGTCCATAACTTAGTCTATTATGCTGTTCAGGAGGCGAGATACCAATGACGATGGTAAATGTGCATGAAGCAAAAACGCAATTTTCGCGGTTATTGAGCCGGGTGCAAGGCGGAGAAGAGATCGTTATTGCCAAGGCGGGAAAACCGCTGGTCAAGGTGACTCGGCTGGACGCTCCATCAGTCTGTCAAGTCAGAAGACTAGGTTTCATGGCGGGGCAGATCGTCGTGCACG
>JANPMZ010000234.1:0-7154 GCA_031427195.1 Nitrospirota bacterium | reverse complement strand
CCCGTGCTGTCAGGCGGCAGCGCAGGCCCGCACAAGATCCAGGGCATCGGCGCGGGCTTCGTGCCTGGCGTGCTGCAGAGCGAGCTTATCGATGAGATCATCCAGGTGACGAATGAAGCAGCAGGAGAGGCTGCAAGGCAGCTCGCCAAGCAGGAAGGCATCCTTGCCGGGATCTCGTCAGGCGCGGCGCTCTGGGCGGCGCTTGAGGTGGCCCGGCGTCCGGAGAATGCGCAGAAGCTCATTGTGGTCGTGCTCCCTGATACCGGAGAGCGCTATTTGTCGACCTGGCTGTTCCAGGAATACATGAAATAGTGCGGATATGCTGATGACCAGACCAGTAACAACAAAAGGCTCCGTATCACGGGGCCTTTTTATTTGGACACGTCAGGAGCAGTTAACCTAAAAACAGCATTTGGATGCGGAAGAGGCGGATTAGCATCGGATAAAAACGGATAAATCCTAAGGCTAAGCATTCACCTATTGGGAGAACCTCAAATAAAAAAATCCACCGTTATCAGATTTTATCCGTGTCCAAATGCTTTTTATCAGGATTAAAGTTTTACACTTCCGCTGTCTGCATAAGCTCGATCGGCAGGTGGAACCGTTCCGGCTCATCGAGCAGGATCGAAGCCGCCTTGGTCAACTCTGACGGCGTCTTTCCGCCGGCAGGAAGCATGATGAGCGATACCGCGTATTCATCAGCTGCCTTCAGGATCTCCTCATCAGGATACCCGGACCGGAGCACATCAGAGACCTCGACTCCCTGCCCGGCCAGTGATGCTTTCATGAGCTTTAGCATGGCGGCGGTCCCCTTGCTCACCTGCTCAAGCTCTTTTTTTTCTGCTGCGGTGTAGAGGTGCCGGGGAATGATGCCGAGCAGCAGGATCTTCGAGCCGGTGGCCCGGGCCTCTGCAAGGATGTTCTCCCGGTCCAGCAGCAGCATATCCGAGTTGTCCACCGGCACCAGGATCAGGCCGGGCATGATGTATACCGGGCAGGAAGCCTTCTTCGCAATGGCCTTGTAGCGGGGCGTGGCAAGGAGCAGGTCCGCCTTCTCGGCGGCTGAAACGCGCAGGGCTTCCTCGATGGCATCGCCCTCTTCGGACAGTACCCGTACGCGCAGATCATGCCGTCCGGCTTCGTTAATAATGGTCTCTGCATCCCGACGATGCCTCGCTGCTTCTGCACGGGCGATCTCCTCTGCCCGCGGCCCTGCGTCATAATCAATGAACCGGCTGCTCTGAAATACCTGTAGAACGATCAGCTCGCCTGCTTTTTCCTTTGCCTTCCGAAGCCCGTACTGCAGGGCGGTCTTGGACTGGAGTGTTCCATCATAAATTGTTAGGATCTTCATAGCAACCTCCAGAATCATTTTATCTCAATAAAAACAATAAGTGCAACATAAAAAATTGACGCAACATTTAACTGCACTATAAATTGACTGTTTTGTCAGAACCCATTACGATTGTAACAACTAAATCCCTGGTTATGTGCAATATAAAATTGCACCGCATTTTGATCTGCCTAATATAACTCGTCAATTCAACGTGTTACAAACAGGCATTGCCATTGCAATACCAAGCTGCAAGAAAGCATTCAGGAAATACATAAAATGCCTAGGAGGCCACAATGAAAAAGCTCGCCATGATGTTTGAAGACCTTTGGGTAGCCATTGCCTTTGCAGAAGAGGGCATCTATGAAGCTCCGGTGTCGCGTGAACAGCAGCCCCGGATCATCGAACCTGTCCGCATCCATGCTGCTTAGACAGCCTATTCTGAGGAGGCAACAATGCACCCCGATGTAATCATGCTCGCGCTCAGAAACATATTGCTGGTTCAGCTCCTGATGGCCCTTACCCTTGCCGGGAACTCTCCCCGGCTTCAGCAGGAGCTGCTTCGTATCTGGAAGAAGCTCAATGCTCCGCTGCTTCGAAAAAAACCGATCAAGCCCAACCATAAGTCCGGAAAGTTCTGGGAGATCGATATGACCGATTTTGAGCCTTGAACCGGCGGCCCCTTTAGTACAAATGCGACACTTCAAACAGGACGTACATAAGAATGGCGACAGGCCCCACGGTCACGACCAGTGTGGCTGCGGTCCGGGCCGCCTTTCCGTAGATGTCCGCCCGCCCGAGCATGCTCGGCGCCATGAGCGATCCCAGGAATATCATCTGGAACAGCAAAAAGAAATTCGATTGTAAAAATGCGTGTTCAAGGTCCATCGTATTTCTCCGTCTAATCTGAAACGGGTGCTGCAGAGCGACACGGGCCGCACAGGCCCGTGCTCATATCCGCTGATTAAACCCCCATCGTTCTTACATCGTTTTCGTTGAGACCGCTGCCACCTGAAGCTTTGCCGCTTCGCTCGCCAGTTCCGATGCTCCCACTGCCTGCTGATACTTGCTGATGATCTTCGTGAACTTCGGGGGGCAGAGCAGCACGTCAACCTTCTCGGCCTTGGCAAAGCTTACGATCTCGTCCGTCGGGTTACCTTCCGTGCTGAAGATGCTTGCTTTCACGCCCTTGCCTTTCTCGCGGATGATGGTCTTTGCCTCTTCGACGAACTGTGCAGCCTCGGCCCTGGCAGCGCCCTGGGCGCCGATTGTTGCATCGTAATCGACAAACATCCCGTTGTTGAACACGTGGAGCGCAACCATTTCGCCGCCTTTTTCACGTGCCTTGTCCATACCGTATACCAGAGCTTCCTTCGCCTGCAGCGTTCCGTCATAAGCAACCATGATCTTCATTGTACAGCCTCCCTTTAGATTTTTTTGTTGTGCTTGTGTGCTTCTTGCCTCTCATATTGCATGGGTCGTGCCAGAATTATCAACGATGTTTATCAACAGGTTGCAGGGTGTAGCGCAGTTTTATTACTGCATGAAGGGATGCAAGAAAATACTGCGGTTTGAAGGAGATTGCGAGAATGGATGTGCTGCGGCGAAGAATACGGAGCATTCTTCCGCCTAAGTAACTGGCCAGAGATGCTAACATTTATGGATTTTTTGAGATTATGGAGGCATCCCTGTGTCTATGAAATTTAGCGTCTCATCGCCAAAAAGCGCGATGGCATCAGACGCGACAGCTTTGTCACCGTCTTCGACACCGTGCGTATGCAGGCCATGGCCGCCGCTCAATGGTTAGGAATGACTTTTTGCTGCTCTGTGGGCGTCTTTTTTCCTCGCCATTGCGAGCTTCTCTATAAATAAATCCGGCTCAAAGTAACCTATTTTCCTGAAAATTTCAGTTCCTCCAGAATCAAGCACCAGTATCGCAGGTTTTGCGGTTACCCCGAACCTCATGAATTGGTCCGAATCAACGCCTGATTCATATTTAATCGGAATAAAATATTTATTGATATATTCCTGGACGCTTTCAGTGAGAAGTGTGCATCGTTTCATTTTAATGCAGGCCTCGCAGCCGGAGCCGAAAAAAGAAACGAGCACGAGTTTATTGCTGTTTTGAGCCAGCTCCAGGGCGCAGCGTAAACTCGTTTCCCAAACGATATCGTGCGGCATAAAATATTCTCACCCTCCGCTCAGGGAAGCCTTGTCGAAACCCTTATGATTAGTTTAGCTCTTTCGGTCACCGAGTCAACATGATATTCTCAATTGAGCTGGATTTCTGGACGGAAATCGTGAAAGCTGCAGCGACCGGGGAAATGGACCTCATCGTAATGGGCTGCCGGGGGCTGCGGGGGATGAAAGGCATGATGGGGAGCGTGTCGAAAAACGTCCTTACCCATGCGCCGTGCTCCGTGCTGATCGGAAAGACCTGCGAAGGATAGGCGGAAAATAGAGGGGGCTTTGTTGCTCTTTCCTGCATTAATTCCCGCCGATATATTTCGAGTCACCATGGTCTTTGCGGGAAGGCCGTTTCAAAATAACGTTCACTGGAGCCGATACCGGATAGCCGGGATTTTTATCCTGTTTTAAAATTGCTTCCTCTCTTTCGCCTTTCCCCATTGATTACCTTTTTAGACCTGCACTGTTCTTTCCCATGATCGCGATCATCATTTTCCTGCTCATCAGCCTCGTGCTCAGGAACGTCAGGAAACGATACAAAGGTCCGCTGATAGTCGATGGCGCCTTTCGCGCCCTGAGCGCTGCAAGCGCTTTTTTTACCACGATTTCCGGCGGATAGCTCATGCTGCCCGGGCCTGCCAAGGTCCTGTTGCCTGTTGCCACGGCAAGGAAGTTCGTGTCGGTCACGCCCGGGAGCAGCGCCATGACATACACCCCCCGGTCCTTGTACTCGTACCACAGCGACTCGGTAAAGTTCGTCACAAAGGCCTTGCTGCCGGCATACACCGCCCCGCCGGGATAGGTCAACAAAGAAAGGACGGACGAAACATTGATCAACGCGTCACCGGATCCAGCCTGTTTCAGAAAAGCATGGGATAGCCGGACAAGAGCGTTCATGTTCACCGTCATAAGGTGTTCCTGCTGGTCCACCGGGAGCTCTTCAAACCGGCCGTAGATGCCGTAGCCTGCATTGTTCACGAGCAGCGAGTATCCGCTGTTTTTCACGTCCTGAACAACGCGCCCGAGCTGATCGCGGTCCGCCAGATCAGCGACCAGCACGCGATGGCCCTGGCCCAGCTCCCTGACCAGGCTTTGAAGCTTGTCCTGGGAACGGGCAACGCAGGTGACCGCATAACCCGCTTGCGCCAGCTCCCGCGCAAAGACCGCCCCGATGCCGCTGCTTGCTCCGGTAACGAGTGCTGTTTTGTCCTTCATGTTCCGGGCCTCCTGAAAATCGCAAAGCACACTGCCATTCTTGTGGAGAGGGTTGCTTGTGCAGAGCAGAACCCAGCCTGTTTTACTGAGCAGCCGGTCTATTCCGATAACGAACGGCAAGACCTTTTAAAAAACTTCTCAGGAACTGATCGCCGCAGTCCTTGTAGTTTTTATGGCCCTTGTTCCTGAAAAAGGCGGAGAGCTCCGAGCTTGAGAGCTCGACCTCATCCAGCTTCAGGATGCCGAGCATGTCGTCTTCTTTTAATTCCAGGGCGATCCTTATTTTTCGCAAAATGGCATTATTGGTCAACAACGGGTCCGGTTTTTTCACCTGCCCCGTTGCAGTTTCTTTTTTGCCCCGCTTATGAATAATGAACCCGTCCAGAAAGGCCCCCAGAACCTTATCGCCGCAAACAGCATATCCTGTTTCGTCTTCCTTTTTCAGGAGGTTCTTTAAACCAGTCAGATCGATGGCATGACCAGCCTGTTTGAATATTTCGAGCATGGTCGGATCGTTGAGGTTCAGGGCGTAGCGTATCCTTCGTACAATATCATTCGGTGTCATAACGCTAATGTATATCGCATTTGACGACAGCGCAAGCATAATTTTTCCGCCTGCCCAATCTGCCTGCCGGAGCCTGATAAATAGGGCGGGAAGAACTGCCGCGTCAGATGCACGGAACACTGCAACTCCATTTTTTTCTTTCATCTTCCCGCGGATTCTTATATAGTAAGGGTATCAGCAAAGAACGCTGGTCCTGCGACGAGGGTTGTCAATACCAGAGAACGCTTTAGTTACGAGCATATCAATCTCATATACGAAAGAGGTGAGGAACAATGGCAAAATCTCGTGAGGGAGCAAAAAAAGAAGTTAAGAAACCGAAGAAAGATAAAAAGAAGTAACGTTTGCACCATTTAAAAAAGACAAAGGGAGTTTTTAGCTCCCTTTGTCTTTTGCAATGCCCGTTGATCAGCTACTGCTTCTTCATGGTCGAGACGCCAAGCGCCCTATAGAGCGGACAGAATCCCACGGCGCTTGTCAGCAGAAATACAACCGCGAAAACACCCAGGATGGTCGCTGCCGTACCCGTGATTTCGCCCGCCAGATACAGACTCCCGACTACCACCGCCAGAACAACCCTGATACTTCGGTCTATGGTTCCCATGTTATTTTTCATAATTCGCTCCTTCCTTTCCGCCTGGTGCTATCCAGGCGCTCACACGCTAACGATCCTCGAACGCCCGCTCTTTCACCGTGACACAAATGGGATTGCCCGCCTTTGATCTATCCCGCTTTTTTAAACTTGTCCTTTGCTTCGGTAAAGGCCTGCTTCAACTCGTCCCAGGCCGTTTCGACGCCGACAGTCATAGACTCCCAGGCCTCATTGCCTGCGCCTTTCAGCTCCTGAAGCCTCGTGATAACGGATTCCTGTTTGCTCTTCATGTCCTGGATTCGTTTCTCATAGGTGATCCTGGCATCTGCCCCGGCAGTGCGTGCCTTGAGCTCCAGCTCGTCGATCTTTCTCGACCATTCCTTAAGCTGGGCCGTCATCTGGTCTATATACTCTTCTCTGTTTTTCATGGCCTGGTTCTCCTTTTCCGCGAAACAGCGATCTTGCTGGTCCGTTATCCGCCGAGTCCGACGTCCCCCGCCTCATGGGTAGACTATAGCACGGGCGGAGCGGCGCTGCAAGGCGAACCCTGGCAGAACCTGGCGCGGAATTTTAAAGACCTATACCACGGACCGGAAGATCGCGGTGCCCAGCTTGGTCTCTCTTGCGGTTGCCGGCATTTATCCGGCGATGGCAAGGAAGCACGGCCTGATCCTGGCCCTTTTTTTTACCGGGAGTGGCCGGCGACCCGTCCCTGAACCAGCCTGACGGCATCCACCCAACGGCAGCGGGCTACCGCGGCATAACAGAAGGAGTCCGCCTTTTTGCAAAAGAAAGCGCTCAACAGGAACAAGAAGCGCTTGTAGAAACAGCGGGAGCCCGTCCCCAGGATGACCCTCAAATTACCCCATCGAAATTCTTGACAATTCACGCAATGTATTTATATAATACAAGTTGAATCATGGAATCAGGGTCGGTATGAGCATCGAAGAAGTTGATAAATTATTTAAAGGGCGGGATCGTCAAAGTTGGCAATCTGAAGGGTTCAATAATGTTTCATTTTCAATGCCGAACAGTGTTCACGACCAAGTAAACTTCGCAGTAAAAAACAATATCGTTAAAAAAGTGATATGGTCGAACTTGCCATAATCCCGAGAAGCACTGCAGGAATACTGCAAGCTGGATACCTTGGCAATGGTGATGCTGCATCATCTTCCCGCCTTCCTATCCTCTGGTTTTGTTAATACAATTCCTCATTCCGCTCCCTTTTCCCTGTTGCAACTTTGGCCAACTTGCGCTATAGTAGC
>JANPMZ010000233.1:0-1928 GCA_031427195.1 Nitrospirota bacterium | reverse complement strand
TAAGACCGGCCACATATTCCAGGGTCGATATAAATCTATTTTGGTAGAGAAGGAGAACTACCTGCTCGAACTTTGTCGGTATGTGGTCTTAAACCCGGTGCGGGCAAATATGGTTGAAAAACCGGAAGAATGGAAGTGGAGTAGTTATGGAGCCACTGCAGGTCTCAGGAATGTGCCTGACTACCTCACGATAAACTGGATTCTTAGGCTCTTCAGCAGCAACAAACAAGAAGCACGGAAGCGATATCGAAAATTCGTAAGTGAAGGGATACAAAAGGGTTCGCCGTGGGAAGACCTTCAGGGACAGATATTGCTGGGCGAAGAAGGGTTTATCGACAAGTTCAAAGAGCACTTGACCGACAAGGAGAAGATAAAAGAATTTCCGAGGGCACAGCGATATGAAAGCAGGCCGGGATTATTCAAGCTGTTTTCCAAAGGAGAGAAAACAACCAGACGAAACAAGAATATGTATGCTGCCCATGTGAAACACGGATATGCTCTGAAAGAGATTGCTGATCATGTGGGAATACACTATACTACGGTTAGCAAAGCAGTGAAGCGTTTTGATGAAAAGTGATAATTCAAGACCTGACCCGATTTGTTCCTATTTGTTCCTGACCCGATTTGTTCGGAACGGGAAGTCCCGTCGCAGCGGAAGAAGGTCGAGGAGTTCGCGTTCGAGGGAGGGTTTGAGAAATAGCCGGAATAGGGCTTGATTAACGAGATAGAATAAGGTATTATCTCTGTACTAAATAAAGTACCAAAAGGAGTACCTATAATGAATGCCATCCCAGCACAGGATATTAAACGAAAAGGGATCTCCGCTGTGGACGAAGCGCTGAAGAAAGGGCCGGTCCATGTGATCAAGAACAATCAGCCGCGTTATGTGGTCCTGTCCGAAGAACGGTACCAGGATTTGGTAGAGGCGGAGGATGAGGCATATATTGCCCGCGTGCGGACATCGCTGGAGGATGTCAAGGCGGGCAGGGTGCGTCGCTTTAAATCAGCCAGTGATCTCTTGAAGGCACTTGAGGCGGAGGACGAAAAATAGTGTACAGCCTCGAAGCCTCGAAGTACTTCCTTCGCCGCGCAAAGAAGTTCTTCAAAAAGCATCCCGATCTGAAAAGGCAGTTTGCCGAGGTCGTCGATGCCATGCGTACGGACCCGTTTCAGCCCCACCTTGCACTGCATACCCTTGGCGGAAAACTCCAGGATTGTTACGCGGTCAGTCTTACCTACGATTACCGTATCACCCTTACCCTGATGGTCACGAAAAAAAAGATCATTCTACTCGACATCGGGAGCCATGATGAGGTGTATCGGTGAGGCGGAGAGGGAAGCAGAGCGCGGGACCAGTGGAAAATGGAAGATGAAAGCCTACCCACGATTATTCCGTTCTGTCTTCCCGGGGTTTCGCTGGAGCATCTTGGGGACGTTGTTTCTAATTGATCAAATAGCTTGACAATGGAACGGAATTTTAACAACCATGCCACGACAAGCCCGGGGAAGAACCGGGGACGTTGTGAAAGCGCCGGGATAAACCGGCATAGAGCAGAGGGTGAAAGTCCCTTACATGAAAGGACGAGCTGATCTATCATGGCCCCGAGTCATGCGCGGGCGGTCGTGAGATCGCACGTGAAGCGTTGACAGGGGAAGCGCAGGCCAGCCATTGAGCTCCGAAATCACCTGTCAGGGGCGCCGACCGCATACAACGAACGGGAAGGCACCATGGGCAACGGCGTTAACCAGCCAGTCGTTGCCCGGCCCTGCGGAGTCAGAGAACCTGTGCATGCGTGGACACTCTATGTTCGAGAACCGGGAGAGCTCGGCAGTTCCCGCCGGAATTATTGGCGGGACGGTAAGGGAAGGCCAGTGGCCGCAAGCCTTACATGCACACTGCCGAGCAGTCTGACATCGGCGTAGTACCG
>JANPMZ010000232.1:0-4228 GCA_031427195.1 Nitrospirota bacterium | reverse complement strand
ACTTCAGGTTTCTTACCCGCGCCCGCCGGCGATCGCAGGTACGATAGAGACATTGTCCCCATCCTTGATCGCGGTTTCTTCCTTGTTCGCAAAACGGATGTCTTCTTCGTTCACGTAGATATTGATGAACCTGCGGATCTTACCGCCGTCCGAAAGCCGTTCCTTCATCCCCGGGTAGTCCTTTTCCAGGGCGTTAACCAGCTCCAGAACGTTCGTTGCACTACACTCTACTTCGGCCTGACCGTTCGTCAGTTTTTGCAGCGGTGTGGGAATTCTTACCTTGATGGTCATAGTGTAGTCCTCCTGGGCGAAAACGCCTTACTGTAGCTTCATCTTCATCAGCAGTTCCTCGAACGCTTCCATATTCGGCCTGATGGGCGTCGGCCTCAGGAGATGATCGACGACCGCTTCGGTGGTCTTGAGGCCGTTGCCGGTGATACAGATCACCAGCGTCTCGTCCTTTGGTATCCTGCCGGACTGGACAAGCTTTTTGGCGGCGGAAACCGTCACACCGCCCGCGGTCTCGGCAAAGACCCCCTCGGTCTCGGCAAGGAGCTTCATGGCATCCACGATCTCCTGGTCCGTGGAGTCTTCACCATACCCGCCCGTATCCTGCGTGACCCTGGCTGCGTAATACCCGTCCGCGGGATTCCCGATGGCCAGGGATTTCGCGATGGTCCTGGGTTTCACCGGCCTGATAACATCGCTGCCTTCCTTGATCGCCGTGGTGATGGGATTGCAGCCCGTGGCCTGCGCCGCGAACACCCTGGTCTTGACGGGCGGAACGAGGCCGAGCCTTTCAAGCTCCTTGAAGGACTTCCAGATCTTGGTCATGAGCGAGCCGCTGGCATTGGGCACCACGATGTTGTGCGGCGTCTTCCACCCCAGCTGCTCGGCAACCTCGAAGCCCAGCGATTTGGACCCCTCGCCGTAGAAAGGCCGTATATTGATGTTCACAAAAGCCCAGTGGTATTTGTTCGCCACCTCGGAGCAGAGCCGGTTCACCTCGTCGTAGTTGCCGTCCACCGTCACCAGGTTCGGATGATAGACCAGCGAGTTAATGGTCTTCGACAGCTCAAGATCAGCAGGCGTGAAGATAAAACGCTTCATGCCTGCCCGGGCGGATTGCGCAGCCACTGAATTCGCCAGGTTGCCCGTGGACGCACAGGCCACCGTGTCGAATCCGAACTCTTTTGCCTTGGTGATGGCCACGGCCACTACACGGTCCTTGAATGACAAGGTTGGATGGTTCACGGAGTCATCTTTCAGGTAAATTTCCCTGACCCCCCACGCACGGGCAAGATTCCGCGCCTTCATCAAAGGGGTGTAGCCCGTGTCGAACCCCGTGACGGGATCGCCGTCGATCGGCAGCAGTTCGCGGTACCGCCACATATTGTGCGGTCGGGACTCGATCTTCTGGCGCGTCATATCTGACTTGATCCGCTCGTAATCGTAGGTCACTTCAAGCGGCCCGAAGCAGAACTCGCAGACATAGATGGGTTCGATCTTGTATTCCCTGCCGCATTCAACGCAGCGCAGGCTCTTTACATACGTCTTCATGATCACCGTTCTTTCCTACAGAATGTTCAAGGGGACTTCCGTTATTGCATCTTCACAGATGATATACCCTTTGATGTCCGGGTTCTTTCTGTCCATAAGAGAAACGATTACGTACACCGCTTCCGGATAGTAGGCCAATGTAACGTCAGTCGAGGACGGATATGCCGGACTGCCGGTGTGCGAGTGATAGATGCCGATCAGCTCTTTACCCGCCTCCCGCATTTCCCGTATGACCCTGAAGTGCTCCTTTGAGTCGATCCGGTAAAAGGTCGGGCTCGGATTCTCGTTCGAAAGCGAATATACGGTATCGACCTTGTTGTCGCCGCCGCTGAGAAGTCCGCATGCCTCATTGGGATACTCGCTTTTGCAGTGTTCAACGATTTTTTGAAGATCCAACCTGCGAATATTCAGCATCGCTCTCTACCACAGCAAACATTAATTCCGCATTCCGCAATCCGCAATCCGCAATACCTCAAAAGCGGTGAATAATTCGTTTTGAACATGCTCCTTTATTGCTGAATCGATGACTGACAGCCAGTGTTTTACCGTGAATCACCGATAGTAAACATTACCCGAAAATCCGACACGGTGTGGTAATTGATCGGTCTCATCCCGGTCAGCCATTGATAAGCAGGATGATATTCGCAGAGCTTCGATATTTCCCGAGCCGAACCGACTCCCCGCGAATAGGAGTAAACCCATAAACTGATAAGCAACCTTGGAGCTATCGTTTCTCGGCCAGCCACTCCCTCTACTGCGTGAATATCCTCGTAATAACGGCTCAGATCCAGTTGCCCCAGAAACTCCCAGATCGCCCGCGCCTCGTGAGCTGCAGGTATCAACTGCTGACGATCAATCTGCTGGAGCCGGGGCCTCGGCCTTTCCTTCGCCGTACTTATCATGCCCGCTTCCTTGTTTTCACGTTCAGGCGCTTGATCGTGAACGTCATTTTGTCTTCAACTACCCATTCGACGCTTTCTCCCTTTTCCAGCTCCAACGCCTGTGCCAAGGGTGCGGGACAAATCAAATAATACTGCCGGTTCTTGTCGCCTCTTTGAATGACTTGCAGCTTAGAAATATAGCCCATGCTCAGACCTCCATCAGTTTGTCTGGAGGCAGTATATCATAGCTATTACAAGAACTTTATAATTTATTCACACCTTCTCACTTCTTACTTATTGCTTTCTTCTGCTTCATCTTCCTTCGCCTCGCGGCAAAGCCTTCGCGGATGTCCTGCGGCGTGCGGCTGATGGCCAGGGCGTCAGCCGGGACATTATGCGTGATCGTTGAGCCTGCGGCGATAAGCGCGCCGCGCCCGATCCGGACCGGCGCCACCAGCTGGCTGTCGCTGCCGATGAACACTCCGTCCTCGATGATCGTCGGGAATTTATCGAATCCGTCATAGTTGCAGGTGATCACACCCGCGCCGATGTTCACGTCTTTTCCCACGGTTGCGTCGCCGATATAGGCGAGATGATTTGCCTTGCTGCCTTCGCCGATCGATGATTTCTTTATCTCGACAAAGTTGCCGATCCTGGCCCGGGCGCCGATAACGGAACCGGGGCGGAGATGAGCGAAGGGCCCCACGGAAGCGTTGTCGGCAACAGTGCTCTCTTCGATCACGGAGCAGTCCTTGACCGTCACTTCATTACCGATGGCACTGTTCAGTATCCGGGCGCCAGGAAAGACCGTGCAGCTCTGGCCGATCGTGGTTTTTCCTTCTACCCTGACGTTCGGATACAGGATACAGTCGCGGCCCAACGTGACCTCGCTCCCGATGAAGGTCGCGTTGGGGTCGAGCATGGTGACGCCGGCCAGCATCCAGGCGCGGTTGATCCGGGAACGCATGATGCTTTCCGCACGGCTCAGATCGACCCGCGTATTGACCCCCATGATCTCATCAGGGTCTCCGCAGACCAGGCCTTCTACGGCAAGCCGCTTTTTCCGCGCCAGCGTTATCATATCAGGCAGATAGTATTCACCCTGCGCATTATTGTTCTTGATAGACTTCAGCGCTTCCAGCAGGAACCTCTGCTCAAAGCAGTAGATCCCGGCATTCACTTCGGTGATCTTCTTCTGGGCCGCGGTAGCGTCCTTCTCTTCTACAATGCGGGTGATGCCGCTCTTGTTCCGCACGACCCTGCCGTACCCGAAGGGCTCCTGCACCAGGGCCGTCATGACCGTCACCGCAGCGCGGGAAGCGGCATGAAGCTCGACAATCGAACACAGCGTAGCCGTGGTGAGCAGCGGCGTATCAGCGCAAAGGATCAGGACCGGGCCTTTCGCCGTAGCGATGATCTCATGGGCCTGCATCACCGCATGTCCCGTGCCGAGCTGCTCTGCCTGGAGCGCTATAGTCGCGCCGTACCCTTCCACCATTTTCCGCGCCCGCGCAGCCTGGTGGCCCAGCACCACAACGGTCCTTTGAACGGCGAGCCCCGATACAGCCTCCAGAACATGCTGGATCAGCGGCCGTCCCGCAAGGGGGTGCAGTGCTTTTGCAAGGCCGGACTTCATTCTCGTCCCCAGCCCGGCAGCAAGGATCACCACGGTCGGTTTCATGCTTTGGGTGCCTCCGCGCCAATGTTGTTTTTAAGTTTATTGGCCTGTATCTCGCTCAAGGATACCAGCCCAAGTGAGACAATGAACTTCATCCCCTCATCAACGG
>JANPMZ010000231.1:0-4749 GCA_031427195.1 Nitrospirota bacterium | reverse complement strand
GCTGTCGCCCCGGGCGGAGGTGAGCTCGGTGTTCACGAAGATGACCACCCGATCGGTCCCGGTGATCTCCATGATCACCTGTTTGAGTTTTCTCTCAAGCTGATTTTCGAGGGATATTTTGAGGGCATAGTCATCGTTCACTTCCGCAAGGGATGCATGCGCAAACATGGTGAAAGCCAGAGCTGCCAGAAACAGACCATACAAAACACGAGTGATTTTTAAAAGCATGTTTTTTTTCCCCTGTTTTTTATTTAAAAAAAAGATAGTCAATAACCGAATGGGACACACAATAACATAGTGGGTCAACATTTGTAAAGCCGAATCTTGCATTTCCTGACAATTGTGTGTATGATGCATGAGTTGTCTGCTGAAAAATAAATCGAGCGATAAGAACAAAAACGGGTACACGATCCCGGAAAAGCAGGAAGGTCACTATGCGTAAAATGCTGGTTTTTTTTGTATGCTTTTGTATGATCTCGGTCCTGGTAGCCGCAGAAACGTCGAAGACGAAGAGGGGGGCGGCAAAAGGCAAAAGTCCCGCTACCAGTGATAAAGCCAGCTCCGCGAAGGGCGCTGAGGACCAGGGAACCTCCGCTAAGACAGAGAAGGCTGCAGTACCCGTCAATGCGCGCTTCACCGACAAAGGCGACGGTACGGTGCTCGATAAGAATACAGGCCTGATCTGGCTTAAAGATGCAAACGTCAGTACGTTACCACAGCCCTATGAGGGAGCAAAAGCCTACCTTCAGGAAATGAACAGCGGCAGGAAACCGAATTTCAGTTATTCTGACTGGCGTCTTCCTACTATCAACGAACTGGAGACCCTGGCCGACAAGTCCAGTTATTATCCGGCACTCCCCATCGGCCATCCCTTCGCCAATGTGCAGAATCATTTTTACTGGTCGTCATCCAAGGGCAAGGACGTCCTCGACTACGTATGGATCGTCGACCTGGCCTCCGGTGAAATGACGATGGATTACGTCTCCTATTGCAGCTACAAGTTCCTCTGGCCCGTCAGGAGCAGCTGGATGCCGACCTCATCAAAGGCGAGCACGGTCATGACGGCGGGGATGAATGATTTCGGCCAGCTTGGCGACAGCTCCACCGGCGACCGGGACGCATTTTTACCGGTGGGTGGCCTGGAGAACGTTGTGCTGGTATCCGCGGGGCTGGAGCATGCTATTGCGCTCAAGTCGGACGGATCGGTCTGGAGCTGGGGCAGGAACAACAACGGCCAGCTTGGAAACGGTTCGCGCGAGGACAGCCGCGTGCCTGTTGCAGTCAAGGACCTCTGGAAGATCACGGATATCGCTTCCGGGATGTTCCATACGGTCGCTCTGGCGTCTGACGGCACGGTATGGGCTTGGGGACGAAATTCATTCGGACAACTCGGGAACGGCGCCACGGAGGACAGCAGTGTACCCGTGAAAGTGAGCGGCCTGTCCGGGGTCGTTAAGGTTGCCGCGGGAATGTATCATTCCGTTGCGGTCAAGTCCGACGGCACGGTTTGGGCGTGGGGACGGAACGTCTATGGCCAGTTGGGCGACGGTTCGAAGGGGGACAAGGACCGGCCAGGACAGATGGACGGGATTTCAGGAGCGGTCAGTGTCACTGCCGGCCTGCATCATACGGTTGTTTTAAAGTCCGATAAAACGGTCTGGGCCAGCGGCTGGAACATCAACGGTATGCTGGGCGACGGCACCAGGACCGACCAGCTCAAAGCGGTCAGGGTGGCCGGCCTGTCCGATATTGTGGACATTCAGGCAGGGCTTCACCACACGATCGCGCTGAAGTCCGACGGCACGGTTTGGGCGTGGGGAGGAAATGAATACAGCCAGCTCGGCAACAAGGCCGCGGACGGAGCAACGGCCTTCAAGGTCGAGGGTTTGGGCAACATAAAGAAGGTGTCCGCCGGGATGTACCATTCCATTGCGCTGATGTCGGACGGCACGATCTGGGTGTGGGGCAAGGACCTGAAGAACCAGCCGTTCAAACCCTATCCGGTGAGGATCTGGGATGTTGCAGGCATCAATGATGTAGCAGCCGGAAAGTTCTACACGATCGTTCTGAGCGGCGGCGCAGCAGCTGCAAAATGATGAACGCGGGAGAGGAATGCCCGTGTTCTATTTTTCCGGGCCCTTTTTCGTATCAATGATGAATTCGAAAAGGGAACGGCACTTTTTCAACCGCAGTATATACACTTTTTTGGAGGGGCTGTCGGAGGCCTGGATCACCGGCAAGAGCTTATCCGCCTTCCCGATCAGTGCGGCGAGCTCCGCGGTGCTCAGATTGTCCGTTGATTGTACTTTCGAGCAGATCTCCTCGAATGAGGGTTTCCAGCTTTCCTGAGCAGAGGCTGCGGACACTGTTGCCAGGGTGAACATACATGCCACGATAAAACCTTTGGTTGCGAGATGGAGTAAATTATTATTTTTCATGACCTGTATTTAATCGAAAATTATTTGTTCTGTCAAGGAAAAAATAAATAATAGATTTGACCGCACGTCCTTCCTCGTTATTTTGGCGGCGCATGATTATTACGTTGATCTCGGGGCATTGAGAAGTACGAAGGTCGTCATGGCAAAGCAGAACGAAAAATATTTGAGCGCTTATGAACAGTCGTGAGCGAAAGTGCTCATGGAATATTGACAAAGATCTATTGTGGGCGTACTTCCCATCAATATTTCGGATGAATATGATGTTTTGGCGACCGTTTCCAGGGGCATATTTTTTGCATTAAGAAATGTTCAACCTTTTTCTTTTTTTACCATACCATGTACACCAGGGAGCTAGTCACTATGAGCAAGCATGATACCAGGCCTGTCCGTTTGATCTTTCTGCTGTCAATTGCAGTCATTCTCTTCTCTGTACAAAAAACCGGGGCACAGGCAGAGACCTGTTTGACCGGCGGTTGCCATGCAACGCTGGGGAAAGACGCCGTAGTGCACAGTCCGGTAAAGGACGGATGCACGACCTGCCACCAGGTCACGGTGGAAGCGGCCGGCAAAAGCACCAAACATCCTGGCAACCTTACTATTACCCTTACGCAGAGCGGTGCCGATCTTTGTTCCATGTGTCACGAACCCAAAAATAAGAAAAAAACAGTGCATGCACCGATCATGGGTGGTGACTGCACCTCCTGTCATAACCCGCATGGTTCCCCGAACAAGGCCATGATGAAGGAGGTCATGCCGAAGGTCTGCTTCTCGTGCCATCCGGAAAGCATGGTGCAGCACAAGGTCATGCATCCGCCGGTCGCAGCCGGTGATTGCGCCGGCTGTCATGATAATCACCAGAGTGATTTTCCGAACCGCCTGCTGCAGGCAGGCAATGCGCTCTGCTTTACCTGTCATCCGGACAAGGAAGACGGAATAAAAACAAAGAAGACGGTGCACC
This sequence comes from Nitrospirota bacterium, assembly GCA_031427195.1. Classification (GTDB taxonomy): domain Bacteria; phylum Nitrospirota; class UBA9217; order UBA9217; family UBA9217; genus GWC2-56-14. The sequence continues at coordinate 1,353 of JANPMZ010000231.1, read as the reverse complement.
CCCCGATGAAGCAGTCCTGCACCCTATGCCACAACCCTCACGGTTCAGCCAATAAAGCCATGCTGATCGATGCGGTCCCCGGGCTCTGTTCCACCTGTCATCCGAACGAGTCAGCCCTTGCAAAAAAGGCGATCTCCAAGCATGGCCCCATGAACGATGCGAAGGCCTGCATGAACTGCCACGACCCCCACTTTTCTGATCAGCCGCGGCTTCTTCCTGCGGTGCAGATGGATCTTTGCCTCGGATGCCACAATAAAACGTTGACGACCGGGCAGGGTACGATCATTGACATGAAGGCGTTTCTCGCAGCGAACAAGGACGGTCATGGCCCGACGAAGAGCGGAAACTGTGTCGCTTGCCATAATCCCCATGGATCTGATTACTGGAGGATCCTGGTGAAGTATTATCCTTCGGATTTTTACACCTCCTTTTCCGAGGGAAAATATGCTCTGTGCTTCAGCTGCCATGACAAGGAGGCGTTTATGGACCTTACCACAACGAAAAAGACAAATTTCAGAGATGGCTCGCGGAACCTCCACTTCCTTCATGTGAACAAGAACGAGAAGGGAAGGACCTGCCGCTCCTGCCATGAGGTGCATGCAACGTCCGGCTCTCCGGTGCATATGAAGGAGACTCTCGAGTTCGGCGGATGGAAAATGCCGATCGATTATAGGAAGAACACGACGGGCGGCAGCTGTGCGCCCGGGTGTCATGGCGAGAAGCGGTATACACGGTAGATGCGGAGAAACCGGATATGATGGCACCAGTTGCTCTCAACCCTTATTGTCGGAGCCTGTGCACGATGGTTCTTGGAACAGTCTTCATGATTATGATGAGCGCCCTGGCCGCCACTGCCGCGACAACAGAACCGCCGGCGCTTTCGATCGTGTATCCGAAGCCGAACTCTGTTGTCGGGAGCAAGGTAAATCTGGTGCTTGATCCGGCATCGGACTGGTCAGCCTTACCGTATTTTCAGGCTGTTGTCAACGGGACGGCCTCTGAGGTCATTGATACTTCCACTGGACGGCATGCACTTCAGGGCCTGGATCTGCAGCCGGGGATGAATGCCATAACCGTAAAGGTCCTGGTCCTTGCAAATGCCGGGGAAAAGGATGGCAAGGGAAAGGAACTGAAAAAGGAGTTTAAGGAAGTTCTCACCCGTCATCTCATCGTCTTCAGCAAGGTGGAGCTTTTTACCGGACGGATCGCACCTGAGGGATATGTGCCCGAGTTGTTCCATTCGAGGGAAAATGAGGCCGCCTGCTCCGGCTGCCACCAACTGGAGGCGCCGTCTCCCGTATCACCTCCCGGCAAGCCTGAAGAGGCGATCTGCTACGCCTGCCACCGGAGCAT
>JANPMZ010000230.1:0-3995 GCA_031427195.1 Nitrospirota bacterium | reverse complement strand
GCAGCGCGAGCGGTTCCAGCTTGCCATCGTGATCGACGAATACGGCGGCACCTCCGGACTGGTGACGCTGGAGGACCTGATCGAAGAGATCGTGGGCAGCATCCACGATGAACTGGAATCTGCCGAAAAAGATGTCGAGATCGTGGACGAGAAGAACTTTGTCGTGTCGGGCCAGTCGGCCCTCGATGAAGTGAACGAAATGCTCGACACGTCGCTCCAGTCCCCCGATTTCAACACGCTCGGCGGTTTCGTGTTCGGCCTGTTCGGCAGAATGCCGAAAGTGGGGGAACTGCTCAAGTATAAGAACCTTAAGCTGGAAGTCCTTGAGCTTGAAGGCAGGAAGATCAGTAAGGTGAAAATCACCAAGTTATAAAAAAACATTTTGACAGGATAACAGGATTGACAGGATAACAGAATAAAAGACTTTTTTTCTGACTTTATCCTGTTATCCTGTCGAAGATTCTCTGTCCGATTTAATTCTCGATGGAGGTATTTTTGTGCGAAAGAAAGTAACGGTAGTGGGAGCGGGCAACGTCGGGGCGACTTTGGTGCAGCGGATCGCCGAGGCACGGCTTGCCGATGTGGTCATGGTCGACGTGGCGGACGGCGTGCCGCAGGGCAAGGCGCTGGACCTCATGGAGTCCGGACCGATCATGGGATACGATTGGAAAATCACGGGATCCAACGGGTATGACGAGACCGCTGGTTCCGATGTCATTGTCATTACGGCCGGCCTGGCGCGGAAGCCCGGGATGAGCCGCGACGACCTCCTCGCCGCCAATGCCGGGATCGTCAAGCAGGTAGCCGCGGAGACCGGTCGCCGCTCGCCCAACGCGGTCATGATCGTGGTCACCAATCCTATGGACGTGATGGCCCACGTGGCCATGAAGGCGACGGGTTTTCCCCGGGAGCGGGTCTTCGGCATGGGCGGGGTCCTCGATTCGGCGCGGTTCCGTACGTTCATCGCCATGGAGCTGGGCGTATCCATTGAAAACACGCACGCTTTTGTGCTCGGCGGGCATGGCGACACCATGGTGCCGTTGCCGCGCTATTCGACGGTGGCCGGCATCCCCATCACGGAGCTGATGAGTGCGGACCAGATCAAGCGGATCGTGGAACGGACGCGGAACGGCGGCGCCGAGATCGTGGCGCTGCTTAAGACCGGGAGCGCCTACTACGCGCCGGCTGCCGCAACGCTCGAGATGGTCGAGGCTGTGCTGCAGGACCGGAAAAAGATCCTTCCCTGTTCCGTTCAGCTGACCAGCGAGTACGGTGTGACCGGGACCTTTGCCGGGGTCCCGGCGAAGCTCGGCGCGAAAGGCGTGGAGCAGGTGATCGAGATCAAATTAAGCGCCGATGAGAAGGCGGACTTCATGAAGTCCGTTGATGCGGTGAGGGCGGCATGCGAGAAATTCACGTAGACGAGATCAGGGACCAGGTCGCGCAGATCTGCATCGAAGCGGCATACAACCTGAGCGAAGACGTGCTCACGGCGTTCGACCGCGCGTTAGAGACCGAGACGGCGCCGGCAGCAAAGGAGATCATCGGGCTGCTGAAAGAAAATGCCCGCATCGCGAAGGACGAGCACATCCCGATCTGCCAGGATACGGGCATAGCCATCTTCTTCGTCGAGCTCGGCCAGGACCTGCGGATCAGGAACGGGTTCATTGTCGACGCCATCAATGAAGGCGTGCGCAAGGGCTACAAAGAAGGCTACCTCCGGAAGTCCGTGGTTGATCCGCTCACGCGCAGGAACACCGGCGATAACACGCCGGCGATCGTGTATACCGAGCTGGTCCCCGGCGACAAGCTCAGGATCTCCTTTATGCCCAAAGGCGCGGGCAGCGAGAACATGAGCGCCATCCGCATGCTGCGCCCCACCGAGGGCATCGAGGGCATCAAGGACTTTGTGCTCGAGTGCGTGCAGAAGGCAGGCGCCAATCCCTGTCCGCCGGTCGTGATCGGCGTCGGCATCGGCGGCGATTTCGAGAAGGCCGCGCTCATTGCGAAGAAATCGCTGCTGCGCGCCATCGGCAGCCCGAACGCGAAGCTCGAACTGGCGTCCCTTGAGGAGATGCTGCTCAAGGCCGTGAACAAGACCGGCATCGGCCCCGAAGGCCTGGGCGGCAAGGTGACGGCAATGGCGGTACACGTGGAAAGCTATCCCTGTCATATTGCGAGCCTGCCCGTGGCGGTGAACATAAACTGTCATGCGGCGCGGCACAAAACGATCATCCTTTGATTGCGGATTTCGGATTTCGGATTGCGGAATGAAAACAGGAAAACCGATGCAAGGTGATTTATGACTGAACCGATTAAAATAACGACGCCCCTTTCCGACGATGTCATAGAAACGCTGAAGGCCGGGGACCGCGTGGTCATTACCGGTGTGATCTACACCGGTCGCGATATGGCTCACAAGTACATGGTGGAAGGGCATAAAAAAGGCGAACCCATGCCGTTCGAGCTCAAGGGCCAGATCCTGTACTATACCGGACCCACTCCCGCCCCGCCGGGCAGACCCATCGGTTCAGCAGGGCCGACCACGAGCTACCGCATGGACAAGTACACTCCCGTGCTCCTGGAGCTGGGGCTCAAAGGCATGATCGGCAAGGGGCCGCGCGGACAGGCGGTGAAGGATGCGATCGTAAAACACCGTGCCGTCTATTTCGCGGCGATAGGCGGCGCAGGAGCGCTTATTTCGAAGGCGATCCGCAAGGCCGAGGTGATCGCGTACCCCGAACTCGGCACCGAAGCGGTCATGCGGCTCGAAGTCGAGAATTTCCCGGCCATCGTGGTGAATGACGTGCATGGCGCGGACCTGTACCGGATCGGTGTGGAGCAGTATAAGGAGATCGGTACGGCTGATGAAGATGAGTGTTGAAACGGAAATAAGTCTAGTTTAACCGCGGAGACACAGAGGCGCAGAGAAAAACTACTTTCTTTAAAAAAAATGAATTTCTCTGTGTCTCGGCGTCTCTGCGGTAAAAAATATATTTAATCATACATTCGAGAAGGAGACGCACCAATGCCCATCAAATCAAAAATCCGGACCATCCCGGATTACCCCAAGAAGGGGATCATGTTCCGCGACATCACCACGCTCATCAAAGACCCCGTGGGTTTCAGGCTCGTCATCGACAGCCTGGCCCAGCGCTATATCCATTCGAGCTATCAGTTCGATACGATCGTCGGCATCGAGTCGCGCGGCTTCATCATCGGCGCAGCGCTGTCCTACGCTCTCGGAAAGGGTTTTATCCCCATTCGCAAGAAGGGCAAGCTTCCCGCCGAGGTCGAGTCCCAGGAATACGAGCTTGAGTACGGCACGGACCGCATCGAGATCCACAAAGATGCGCTCAAAAAAGGCGAACGGGTGATCCTCGTGGACGATCTGCTTGCCACGGGCGGCACGGCACTGGCGGCTGCAGCGCTTGTCGAAAAGATCGGCGGCGTGGTGGTCGAGATGGCGTTTGTCGTTGACCTGCCCGAGGTGGGCGGGCGAAAGAAACTACTGGATAAGGGATACAAGATATTCTGTTTGACGGAGTTTGAGGGGGAGTAAGGCTAACAGAAGAAATTGTAAAGGCGCTGTCGGGGTTTACAGCGTTCTTTTATTATGGTATTATTTCATATTAATACGTCGCTTGGAGGTCCTGATATGAAAAAAGAATTTACCGTCATAGTTGAACAAGATGATGAAGGCTACTTCGTGGCAGAAGTACCCGGGCTGACAGGATGCCATACGCAGGCTAAATCACTCGACGTATTGATGGAGCGGGTGAAGGAAGCTATTGTCCTCTGTTTGGACGTACAGAAGAAAAACCTTCCTAAAACACATCTGGTGGGTATCCAGCGGGTGGAAGTCACCGTATGAGCAAATCCCCGGCATTGACGGGAAAAGAGATCCTTTCCCTATTGAAGCGGATTGGCTTCGTTGTCGAGCGGACACGAGGCAGTCATTCGTTTCTCAAGCATGCTGACGGCAGAGCAACAGT
>JANPMZ010000229.1:0-15495 GCA_031427195.1 Nitrospirota bacterium | reverse complement strand
TCTTCCCGCATCTTGTGGTTCAGAGATTCAGCCTGTATCCTGCTCTTGCAGCTCGTGCAGATAATATCGTCTGAAGGATTGCTGCATACGAGACAGCGCCGGTCCTGGCCGGGCTGCAGACCTTCAGCCTGAAAGATCGTCTCGAGGAACTCGCTCTCGGTCACATGTCCGTCCAGGTGCAGGTTCTCGCCAAAAATGGTCTTGGGCAGGGTTTTTATGGAATATTTTTTGATGAGTTCCGGGTAATCGCCGGCAATGATGATATCCGTGCTGACATGCGTGCTTTCGAGGGCCAGTCCGATCGCTGTCTGGGCCACGGGACGGCACAACGGACAGTCCGTTTCAACGAATACCTGCAGGCGAACGGTTCTCGCCAAATGACGCAGCGTTGAACGGATATCGACGGGAAACCAGGTGTGTCCTTCCGATGCAGCGTGAAGAGCATCGATAAGGATCGAGAAAAAAACATCCTCGATCAGCCCGTAAAAGATGACCGTATGGCCGTCGTTGTCCTGAACGACCATCGCCGGAACGCGCTTGATGCCGTAGAGCTCTGTTTTGTCGCGGTCCATGACCTGGTCGTAGATCTCGAGTGCGACCAAAGGCGCGCTCTTTTTTATGGCCTGCGCTGCCCGTTTTGCTTCAGGACAGGACTCGCATCCCACATCCTTGATGAACAGGATCAACCGGACCGGCTTTTTCAGGGTACCGGCCGACCGCACTATCATCTGGATCGCATGTTCATCCATCGTGACACCTCGAAGTTATCATACTTTGCTTTTATTATACCAGATTTTACCGGCTGACCATCGCCACAGAATTTGGGGCGTCCCAATAAATAACTTGAACCAGGAACAATGAATTGCTATAATGACGGAAGCAAAGAAAGCATAGTTGCAAAAAAAGCATAGTTGCATAGGTATTAAATTGCAGGGGGGGTTCTTTTATGAAAAAGGCTTTTGTACTCGCCGTTCTGTACTGCCTCGTTTTACCGTATGCAGCTTCTGCCGAAAAAATCGGAGGGGGTGATGTAACCTTCACTCCCAAGAACGCATCAGCGGTCATCTTCAGCCATGTAAAACATGTAAATGAAAAGGGGCTCAAGTGCACCGGTTGTCATTACCAGATCTTCCAGATGTCCCAGGGTTCATACAAAATGGACATGTCCCGCATCAGTAAAGGTGCTTTCTGCGGCAAATGCCACAATGGAGAAAAATCCTTTGATGTGAAGGACCAGAAGAACTGCGGCAGGTGCCATCGTTAGGAGCCTATGAAGACCATTCTCAGCGTTTCCTCATGTTTGGCCTGTGCCCGCTTACCGCCTTCGCGGTCATTGGCGGCGGGGATGTGACCTTCAAGCCATCCGGTACCGACCCCGTTATTTTCAGCCATGATTACCACATGAAGAACAGAGGGATCAAGTGTTTGGCATGCCACATGAAGACCTTTGCAGCGGCAGAAGGCGAGCATCAGATCAAGAAAGAAAAACTGAATAAGCGGGATTTTTGCCAGCATTGCCATAATGGCATGAAGGGCTTTGACGTGACATCAGCCGGCAATTGCACGCGCTGTCACAAAAAATAAAACTCCCTGCTTCACCTTTGGAGCTTCCAGCGAACGGTACCCCGGATTTACGGGTACCGTTTTCTCTATTCTGTTCCCTGCCCTGAACCTGCCGGACAAACCACTGGCGCACACTTTTTGAGCCCGTTGATCTTGCCACGGCCTGGAGCCGGGCGGTCAGGCAAAGACCAGTGTGCCGAGACCAAGAAGTATGAACAGGATGCCGGCCGCAGGAGTGACCAGCCGGGCGGGGATGAATTTATGGAGCCGGTCTGCAACAATGATCCCGAGCAGGGAAGCAAGGCTCAAGGCGGCAAGGCTTCCGAGGAACACGGCAATGAAATTCTGATACTTTACCGACAGCAGCAGGGTCGCTATCTGGGTTTTGTCTCCCATCTCGGAGACGGCGATCAGACTGAAGGCGGTAATGAAACCTGTCTTTGCCGACGGTCTGACCGTTGCGGTCTCATCGTCATCTCCCTTGCGCAGCAGCATAGTGATCCCAAAAAGAATGAACACCCAGGCTGAGATGCGGGTAATAATATCCGGTGCAAGCAGTTCACCCAATCCCTTTCCCAGGAGCGCGGCGCTGCCTGACAGCAGCGCAAACGCAAGGACCGCTCCGGTCAATACCGGACGCCCGCCGTAGCGCAGGGCCAGCGTAAATACCATCAGCTGTGTTTTGTCGCCCAGTTCGGCAATAAAAATAAGCCCGAAGGAAACAAAAAATATCATCACGAGTGACATGCGCTAACGCTCCTGCCCGCGGTTATTCAGGCTTTCCCCAACAGGTCCTGCTGCTTCCTGATAAGGGCCTTGATCCCTTTTTCACCAAGAGCAACGAGCTTGTTGAGTTCGGCCTTTGAGAACGGTTCGCCTTCAGCCGTGCCCTGCACCTCAACGATCTTGCCCTTACCGGTCATAACGAGGTTCATATCAACCTCTGCTGCGGAGTCTTCCGTATAGCAGAGGTCGAGCAGGGGCTTCCCGTCGACGATCCCGACGCTGATCGCAGCCAGGTAGTCCGTTACGGGAATTGTTGCGATCATCCCCTGTTTTCTGGCGCGCCTGAGGCCGTCGACCAGCGCAATATAGGCGCCCGTTATCGAAGCCGTACGGGTGCCGCCGTCGGCCTGGATCACATCGCAATCGATGAGCACGGTACGTTCACCCAGGGCCTTCATATCCACGACCGACCGCAGGGACCGTCCGATGAGCCGCTGGATCTCCTGGGTGCGGCCGCCGACCTTGCTCCGCTCGCGCGAAATCCGCTGCGTGGACGAACGGGGAAGCATGGCATATTCCGCCGTGACCCACCCGGTCCCCTTGCCTTTGAGAAACGGAGGGACCGAGTTCTCCACCGTCGCCGTGCAGAGTACGCGCGTATCGCCGAACTCGATCAGGACCGAACCTTCGGCTGTTTTAAGATAATTTCTGGTAACCTTCAGTTTGCGAAGTTCATCCGCTTTTCTGCCATCTGCCCGCATTGAATTCTCCTGTTCTTAAATCTTGTGTTTTTTAAGTTTATACCGCAATACCCGCTCACTGATGCCGAGACGCTCCGCGGCACGGGTCTGGATGCCGTCAGACTCTTTCAGCGCATCGAGTATGAGGCCGCGCTCCACCGTATCAAGCGTTTCGTTAAGCGGTCCCTTTAAGGAAACGACAGGGACGTTGTTATTATTGTCAGCGCCCCGCAGATGCAGAGGAAGATCCGCGGTCGTGATCGTCCCCCGCTTCGCCAGCACCACGGCGCGCTCGATGATGTTCTCCAGTTCCCTGACATTTCCAGGGTATGCATACCGCATCAAGTGGTCCCGCGCCTCTGCTGCCACGCCTGAGATCGCCTTCTTGTTCTCATCCGCGTATTTTTTCGTAAAATGCTCCATCAATGCCGGTATGTCTTCCTTCCGGTCGCGCAGCGGCGGGATAACCACGGACACGACGTTCAGCCGGTAGTAGAGGTCCTCCCGGAATTTCCCGTCACGGATGTCCTTTTCGATGTCGCGGTTCGTTGCCGTAATCACGCGAACGTCGACCTTGATCGTCTGGTTGCCGCCAATGCGTTCGAACTCCCGTTCCTGCAGCACCCGAAGCAGTTTCACCTGCATCCCCGGCGTCAGCTCGCCGATCTCGTCCAGAAAGAGGGTCCCTTTATCAGCTGCTTCGAACCGTCCGATGCGCTTCGACGTGGCGCCGGTAAAAGCGCCCTTTTCATGGCCGAAAAGCTCGCTTTCGAGCAGGGTCTCGGGAAGCGCGGCGCAGTTGACCTTGATAAGCGGGTATTTCGCCCGCGGGCTGTGGTAATGGATCGCTTTGACAACCAGTTCCTTGCCCGTACCGCTTTCCCCCCGCAGCAATACCGTGGCATTGCTGGTCGCCACACGGCCGGCAAGGTTCAATGCCTCTTCCATGGCGTGGCTGGTGCTCACGATCTCGTCGAATTTATACCGTTCGCGCAGCTGTTCTTTCAGTTCGGTGTTCTCCCGGATGAGGTTCTGACGCTCCGAGATGCGTTCGATCAGCAGGGCCAGCTGTTCCAGGTCGATGGGCTTGGGAAGATAATCATAGGCCCCTGCTTTGATCGCCTTCACCGCTGTCTCGATGGTGCCGAAGGAGGTCATAATGATGACGGCCATGTCAGGATTCAGTTTGCGGGCCTCGCCCGACGTCCGGAGCGCATCGACACCGGGTATGTTGCAGTCGGTCAGGAACAGATCGAACCGCTCCCGTTTGATCGCCTCCATGGCTTCGGCAACGCTGCCGACCCCCAGAACATCGTATTTCCGCTGCATAAGGAACGTTTCGATCCTGTTCCGTTCCTGTTCCTCGTCATCCATGATTAAAATACGCGCTTCCTGCATATCGTTACTCATCCTTTATTGCCGGTGTCCGGGATTGTTTTGCCGCAAGGTCCGCCATAATGCCTTCACGCAGGCCCCCGTCGCTGACCAGCATGTCCTTGTATGCGTAGCGTTCCATCTCACCGCTGACAACGCTGATATCGATACCCGTTCGTCGGCGCGCTTCCGCTATGAATTCATTTGCGTTCGAGGCGTTCCTGAGCGCACTCGTGCCGATGGCCGAGGTTTGGCAGGCTGAGAAGCGGCGAATATGAACGCTGAATTCGCTGAGAACGGAAAAGGACCGCTCCATGGCGTCCGAAGAGAGCCTGCCCGTGCGGTCGAGGTCTTTGCCGAGGCGGGTGGTCCTGCGTGCCGAATACCGTTCGCGGAATGCATCCGGCCCGGTTTCGACAATGATAAGGCGGAGACTATTTGTTCCAATATCGATCCCCGCAAGGATCATGCGGTAAGTAGATTCTTGAAGCGATCGCCATAGGCACTGATGCGCATGGCGAGCAGCCTGGTGATCGCCATCAGAAGACGGGAGGCGGTCCGCGGATCCAGGTCGAGCAAGGCCTGAAAATCCTTCCTGGTGAGCATCAGCAGTTCCGTTGGACCTTCGGACTTTGCCGTGGCCAGACGTACCTCTTTCTGGATCAGCGCAAGCTCGCCGAAGAACTCTCCCGGCGTAAGCAGCAGCAATCTCCGCTCGTGCCCCTCTCCGGCCATAACGGAGATACGGACGTTTCCGCTCTTGATGATATAGAGCGCTTCGGCAGACATGTTTTCCGTAAAGATCGTGGTGTTCGATTGTATCAGGCGTTCCTGGAACAGGCCCAGCGCAAGTTCAAGCTCCTCCTCGCTGCACCCCTTGAAAAGCATCGTATGTTGCAAAAGCTCCAGATTTTCCATAGCCTATAGTTGATTCGGCTGCCGCCGATCCTCCGAAATAAAACGCCATTAACAGCCTCATGCTGTCCTGATTATAATCGGACGGCTGATTTTGTCAAGAAACAAAGCACTATTTTGTCATATCCTGTTTTTGCACCGGCAATTCCCCGTGAGAAGAATAGCACCGTTACAAACACCGAAGATCCGCACATCGCTCAGAATGACACCCCACCACGATTTTTTAAAAAACCTGCTACGGGACCTTTAGCATCGCATGTACTTGCGGTATCACCCGCACATCGCCAAGGATCTCCAACGCCTTTTCCTGGAAAACAAGGAGCATGGCCGGCGCCGGCGCTGCATTCCCGGTGGCAGGCTGGAGGACGAAAGGGATTGACGGATCGACCTGGGAAATGATATTGGCGGCAGTGACGATGTCGTTACGAGAGGTGTCATTGGTCACGACCGCTTTTACAAAACACTCCTTCCCGCGGCTGGCCGCAAGGAACTTCCGGTGTTCTTCCCAGAAGGGACGCAGTCCCGTGGCAGAGGGAAGTTTGATGTCCATGCTCACCACATCGATGAGCTCGACGACCTGCTGCAGCGCTTTGAACTGGATGCCGTTCGTTTCAAGATAGATTATGAATGCCGGCCTCATCCGGGGAAGCCATGCTGATAAAAAATCCTGATGGAGCAGCGGTTCACCGCCAGTGAGGCTGAGCACCGGTCGGGATTGGCCGGGAACAGCAAGACGCGTGCATAAATCTGAAAGACGGTCAGCGGTCAGCGGATTCGGCGCCTCTTCATGTTCAAAAGAGGTCAGCGAACGCTGCGCCCGGCAGACATCACTCTTCGGCTGAATTGCAGCCGGGGTATCGCAAAAGCGGCACCGGATATGGCAACCCTGAAAGCGGACGAAAATATGCAGTTCTCCGATCCGCGGCCCCTCGCCCTGCACAGAGGAAAATACTTCATCAACAAAGGCAGTCACCATAATGCAGAATAATACAGAACATGGTGCTGAAATACAAGAACAAGGACAGAAAAATGCATCTTTCCATTTACCTTATCGAATCAGGTATTTAGCCACAACACATTGATTATTAGGCTTTTTTTACCTGATTTCTTCCTTGACAATTCAGCATGAATAAGGTAATACTAAAGACAATACGGAGGATCCATGAAAATCAGTTTTATCCTACTTTTAATCGGCATGATCGCGGCGCTGTCGCCAGCCCCGATGCAGGCAGAGACGCCGGCAAACCAGGATGGCCGGACAGCCATCCCCTCCCAGCTTAAGCCTCCAACCGAAGACATTGCACAGCTTGATGAGTTGATCGATGAGGCTGCTGAAGAGAAGCCCTATCACATCCCCATGATCCTGAACGACAGCGTCGAGAACCATCTTGAGTATTTCAAGACGCGAGGACGGGATTCGTTCCAGCGCTGGCTCGACCGCTCGGCGCTGTACATTCCGGTCATGAAGGATATTTTCAGGGAGAAGAACCTGCCTGAAGACCTGGTTTACGTGGCCATGATAGAAAGCGGCTTCAATCCCTATGCCGTTTCCTGGGCCAAGGCCGTGGGCCCCTGGCAGTTCATGCCCGCGACCGGAAAGCTGTACGGGCTCAAGATAGACTGGTGGATCGACGAGCGCAAGGACCCGATCAAGTCGACCATGGCGGCAGCAGAGCACCTGAAGGACCTTCACAACCTCTTCGGCTCCTGGCCCCTTGCCCTGGCATCATACAATGCCGGCGCCGGAAAGGTCCAGCGTGCGGTGCTCCGGACGCGGTCAGATGATTTCTGGGACCTGAAGGCCTCGCGCTACATACGCAAGGAGACCAAGAACTACGTCCCCAAATACATGGCCGCAACCATCATTGCCAAGAATCCCGGGGCCTACGGATTCAGCATCACCAGCATCGGACCGTTCAAATCCGATGAGGTGGTGGTCGGCCAGTCCACGGACCTCCGCCTGATCGCCCGCTGCGCAGACGTCACCTATGAAGAGATCAAGGAATTGAACCCCGAGCTCAAACGGTGGGTTACGCCGCCCCAATATGCGAACTATGTCCTGAGGATCCCGACGGGCAGAAAAGACATCTTCCTGGCGAATTACGCCGCAATCCCGGCGGAACAGAAGATCAAATGGGAACGGCACATGGTGAAAAAGGGAGAGACCCTGGCCGTTCTTGCCAGGCAGTATAATACGACGCCTGAGGCGCTCCGGGATATCAACGGGATCAAAAAGGACTACGTCATTCCCGGCAAGCATATCCTTATCCCGCTCGACCTGAACAGCAAGACCCAGGACTTAAGCTACCTGCCCATCAACCAGGGCAGCAAACTACAGAATATATTGTACCGCGTTCGGAGAGGCGAGACGCTTGGCGTCATCGCGCGAAATAATAATGTGACGGTTGCCGATATCAGGGAGTGGAACAAAGGACTGGGGAAATCGGTGCGAGCAGGCCAGAAGATCAAGCTCATTGTGGACTCTGACCAGATCTGACGGAAGAACGGGGAAATTGAAAAAGGCCGGGAGCGATCCCGGCCTTTTCTATTTGTCGATACAGTACAGCAATGCAGAGCACGGACTCAGACGACCTGCAAGGCGCCCTGGATCATGCGGAGATGGCGTTTCGTCTGCCTCGCCAGGTCGGTATTATGGGTGACCATGATGAACGTGACCCCTTTGGCCTCATTCATGCTCTTAAAGAAACGCATCATGTCCCCCTCCGTCTCTTCATCAAGGTCTCCCGTAGGCTCGTCGGCCAGCACCAGGGCAGGGTCGTTCATAAAAGCCCGGGCGATCGCCACCCGCCGCTGCTGTCCGCCGGACAGTTGAGCAGGATAGACATTGATCTTTTCCGTGAGACCGACCAGGCGCAGCAGTTCCTCCGCCTTTGCCGCCGCCTCCTGACCCGTTGCGCGCGGCCTGAAAACCGTGGGTAGCAGAAGATTTTCTTTGACCGTGAGTATCGGAAGAAGACTGGCAAACTGGAACATAAATCCGATCTGCTCACAACGGTATTCGGAGACCCGGTCGCTTGCCAACGCGAAGATATCCTCGCCGTCGAACAGGACCTTCCCCGATGAGGGGCGGGTAATGCCGCCGATCATGGACAGCAGCGTGGTTTTGCCTGAACCGGAGTGTCCGACGATTGAGATGAAATCCCCCTTGTCGATCCGCAGCGAAACGGAACGAACGGCGTCGAGGGGAGCGTTATCGACAAGATAGGTCTTGGTAATATTCTCAACAATGAGCTGCGGCACGAATTACTCCTGTTTTATCACGAGCAGGGGTTCCAGTTTTTTAAGCCGTTGAACCGGCGACAGCGCACCCAGTACGCAGATGCCGGTCCCGAACAACAGGCCGGCAAGAGCGATGACCGTACGGGTGAACGGAGTGAGGTCTACCGGGAGGTTCCTCAGGATCGAAAAACTTTGCGCCATCATGAGCGTCAGTGCAGTTCCCGCGATAATGCCGACAAGGCTTCCTATTGCACCGAGCACCAGGACCTCGAAGAGGAACAATATAACCACATGCCGTTCCTTTGCGCCGAGAGCGCGCATGATACCTACCTCTCTCGCCCGCTCGTTCGCAATGGCGGTGAAAATCGCCCACACCAGGAAGAGCGAAAGTACGGTTGAAAGGACCATGGTGAGATAGAAAATCTTGCTGATGTCCCCCAGGGTGGTGAGCAGGCTTTTTCCGATGTCCTTGCGCATCACCACGTCCAGTTCGATGATGTTGTTCTCGATCTCGGACATGACCGTATAGGGGTCCGCCCCTTTTTTGAGCTTGGCGAAGATCACTGAGATCTGGTCCGGCTTGATATCCGCATCGCTGTTCTTGATGATTTCCTCGATATTCTCGTCACTGATGAACACCGCCGTATCGAGGCCTGAGCCGGTCTTGTCCAAAACCCCGACCATGCTGAACACACTGCCGAATAGTTTTGCTTCCATCTCCACCATTCCAAGATTGATATTATAGGCGGACTCACTGCCGACGACGGCCTCTCCTTTTTGCAGCTTCCGTCCCAGCTTTTCCTTAAGCCAGGGTGTAACAATGAAATCGGTCTCTTGATTAAAGGCAACGACCATGGATGACGGAACGGAACAGCAGAGTCCGGTGAGCGTAACAAGATAGGTCTGAGCGGAAACCTTATCGATCCCCTTGATCTTTTTTATCCGGTCAACAAAGGACTTGTTCATGAAGAAGGACGTGGCACGGTTCTCTACAAGAATGTCCTCTGCCCCTCCCCGGGCCCCGGTAGGCACGATCAGAAGGTCGGCGCCGAGGCGGTCCGACGTCAGCTTGATGCTCGAATTAACGCGTATGACAAAAGAGAGGGCAAAAACGAGAGCAGCCACCATCAGGGACAGCGCCGCCACGAGGATCCCGGTCCGGAGGGGTCGGCGGCGCAGGTTACGAAAAGCCATGGATGAGAGCGTAAATTGATCAGGCATAAAGTTTTTGTAGACAAATAAAAACCTTCTCTGCGGAATATCCCGCAGAGAAGGTCAGGACACATACAAAGTAATTCTTACTTATACTACTTCTTCCAGTTCGTGTCAAGGCCGCAAAGAACGGAGTTCTTGTCGCCGAGACCCATACCCTTGTGGCAGGACAGGCAAACCGAGGTGGACTTTTCGTTCAATTTCTTTGCATCTGCATCATAGAGCATGAGCGTGCCGTCGGTGATATCAACGCCCTTGCCGTCTTTTATGAGCGCCTTGCCGTCGGCATCGCAGCCGGCGGTGACGGTACGGACCGTCAGCATGGCATACTTGTCATCGGGCGTTGTCTGTGCATCGTGGATCTGGTTTCCGGCCGGCATCATCTTCTCGTCGATCAGAGCCAGGGTCTTTGCATCAAGGACCCAGAGGCGGTCGCCCGCTGACTGGTAAATGCGCTTACCATCGTTCGAGAAGTACTGGCGGAAGGTGATGGTCTTGTCCGGCTCACCCTTCAGTGTGGCCTTGGCGATTTGCTTCATTTTGCCCTTTTCGAGCGACGCCATATCAATAAGGATGAAATCGATGGAGCCGTTGCCTTTGCCCTCCGCCGCCTGATTGAGGACCAGGAGGAAGGATTTCATGTCAGGAGAATTGATGCCGTGCGTGAATTTGTACGTCCCCTTTACATAACCCAGGTCGCGCACCCATACCCGTTGTTTCGCGTCCATGGTGGCCTTGTCAATGACATCAACATAGCCCTCCTGGCCCATGAACACCGGCATGTAAAATTTCTTGCTCTGGCCGGAGGCGCAATACAGCGGCGGCTTCGCACCGGCCGCGCTTGCATCGGGGTCCATGGCAACATCCTTGATCACGTTCCCGGTCCTGAGGTCGGACTTGCCTACATGCATCTTGCCTTTCGGATCAAGAACATAGGTTGACCAGAAGATCGTGTTCGGATCGTTCGAATCGATGCGTACGTCATGGGTCGGATGGGTCGTCTTGTCCCCAATAACAATGCGGTCCAGGTTGGTCACTTTGATCGGCTCATTTTCATTGCTCGGATCGATGGTCACCTCGGCCTTGGCGAAGTGGCCGCCCATACCGGCAACATAGGTTGTGCCGCTGTAGGTTTTGCCTGCCGCGATGGCAACCGGCGTTGCTGAATCAACGGTCGTAAAAGCAAGGTAGCCCATAACAACAACTGCGCTTATGGTCAGTACAACAAAAGCCTTTTTCATACTGTTCCTCCCCGAATAAATTATTTAACAGCATACCTGCGCTTCGAAATAATACTTCTGGTGCACGTTGCCCTTACCACCTCCCTGGAGTTTAAGAAAGAGGATCTAATTTTGGTGAGACACAGTAACACAGGGATAACAACGCCGTCAACTTAAAATTTTAATTTTACATCAGGGATAGCGGGCCCGCGGGGCCTTTGTTGCATAATTTGTTAACTTCATTATCACCGTTCTTTCACCGGAGCGTTTAAAGGTCAGCAAAATACGAAGCTCCGTCCCCGCCTTCATAGTACGCGGCAGTCTGAATATCATAATATGCTTTCCGGCCGGCCTCAGCACAAGGGTGCTGTTCGCAGGGACGTCCATGCTGGTGATGGTCGTCATTTTCCCGTCTTTTTCGTCGTGCAGTTCCGTCAGAGCACCGGGGATATCGGCACGAGCAGACAGGAGCCGGTCGTCGCCGTTTCCTGAATTTACGATCTTCATGAACACTGATGCAACGCCCAGTATGACCGGCGACAGTTTTGCTTCAGGCTCTTCGACCAGGACCTGAGGCACTCCAGGAGAGCACGCGGCTCCTCCCAGCAGGGAAACAACCAGTACTGCCCGTATGGTCCGGAAGAGAGGATTCTCCTTCAGGGGCATAGCCAGACCCTTTCCTCGTACGCGTTATTGAGCAGCCGGTCCTTTTGCAGGCGGTGCACCCGCTCCCTTTGCAGCAGCGCCCTGCACCTCAGGCGCAAAGGCGGCGCCGAGTTTTTCAGTGATCATTTTATACTTTTTCTGCGCCTCAGCTGCGTTTCCCGCGCGTTCGTACAATTTGGCCAGCTCCACCGTGGCAATCCCCGGCCCGAGAACCGCCTCCGCCTGCTCGAATGACGCGATGGCATCACTCTGCTTGCCGAGCGCACTATACACATACGCCATACGCTGATAGGCCAGTCCGGTCAGGTCCTTTTCATTGGAATACTTTTTGACAACGGTTTCATATTCTTTGAGGGCCTCATTTGGCTGGTTGAGACTTACGAGACAATTGCCGATGTAGAATTGCGCGATCGCGCCGCTCATCGTCCGGGGATAGTTCTTTTGCACCTCGCGGTACCGTTCGAGCGCTTTTGCATAATCAGGCGCAGCACCGGCCTGCTCCTGATAAAAGCCCTGTGCAGCAGCAAGAAGTGCGGAGGCTTTTTTGTCGTTGCTGGACTGAAAAAGCGTATAGCCTGCGGCAATGACGAGCACTGCCGCCAGGACAGCGGCGGCCATCGTAAGGTTCTTCTGGTGCAGCGCAACGAGCTCAACGGCCTTGTTCGCGATGGTCATGAGCTGCGGCTCTGTTTTATTTGACGTGGCAGAACCTTTTTTCTTTATCGTATGCATCCGTACAACCTCCTCAGATGGAATTCACCGGCATTTTTGATCCGATGCGGAATGATCAGTATCGTTACGAGCGATTGTTAAATCTGTCCAGTGCCAGCGTCGACAGCTCCTTCGAGTTCCTGAACACAACAGCGATCTGGTCCGCGGCCAAACCAGCCCCCCGGAGCACGGTCTCCGCGAACTCGCTGGTGATCAGGTCGCCTGGTTCATGGGTATCCGAGTCGATCACCAGTTTCGCACCGGCTGTAGCGGCCATCTTCGCCACATATCCATTGGAAAGACAGTGACCCTTGCGCGAGGATATTTCGAGATAAACACCCTTCTGCGCAGCGAGCTCCGCCTCCTCCTTCGTGATCAGGCCGGGATGGGCGAGAATATCCACCCCCGCTTCGATGGCAGCACGGTTCGTGCCCGGATGGACCGGCTCCACCAGCGTCTCTCCATGGGCGACCACGATCGCGGCGCCCAGAGAACGCGCCCTCTGCGTCAGTTCGGCAAAGGTTTCCGGCGGAATGTGCGTCAGTTCGATGCCCGGCAGCGCGATGATCTTCCATCGGCGGTTCAGTTCTTTGCACGCTGCGGCCACCCGCGGGATCGTGAAGTCAAGGTTCGAGGAATCAGCGTGGTCGGTGATTGCGATCACTTCGTAACCCTTCATGACCGCACGGCGCACGAGCTCCGACGGCACCAGCACGCCGTCGCTGAACAGGGAGTGAGTATGGAGATCGATCATGGCGGCTCCTTAAGACGTTGCATCGCGGAACGCGCGGAGCGTTCGGCGTTTAAAGCATCCCCTCCTGATCACGAAGCCCGCTTTCAGGGGAGAGAAAGACACTTCACCGCGGACGCTGCTTTCCCTGAAACGCCCCTGTCCGCGCCATATACGCGTCAAGGTCGTTCAGCAGTTCACTGCGGGTCTTGTTCCAGATCGGAGCAATGAGGATTTCATCGGGAGCAGCGGCAAAGAGCCGCTGCAGCACGATCTCCGGAGACAACCGCTCCAGAAAGTCGGACAGCATTTCGATGTATTCATGATAGCCGAAGGTCGGAAATGGCCGTTCAGCATAAAGATCGGCAAGCGCCGTTTCCCTGACCACCTGGAGCTGATGGATCTTGAGGAACTCAAGGGGAAGCAGGGAAAGCTCATCAGCCATACCGAGCATCTCTTCCCGCGTTTCGGTCGGGAATCCGAGGATAAGGTGCGCCCCGATATGAATGCCCCTGCCCGTTGTCAGTTCCAGAGCATGTTTGAAGCAGGCGTAGTCATGCCCCCGATTGATGTATGCAAGAGACTTATCGTAGATCGACTGAAGCCCGTATTCGACCAGGATAAAATGATCACGACCCAGTCTTTCCAAAAGCGCTATTTTTTTCTCGTCAACACAGTCCGGACGGGTCCCGATGGCGAGCCCTACGACGCCCGGGTTATCGAGGGCCTGGTGATAGAGCCGTTCGAGGATTTCGACGGAAGCATAGGTGTTCGTGTAGGGCTGAAAATAAACGATGAACTGTTCCGCGCCATAGCGGGATCGGAGGTAGGGAATGCCGTTCGCGATCTGCTCCTTGAGCGACGCAGCGCTCGTGCAGGCCGACGGCCTGAAGCTGTCGTTATTACAGTAAATACAACCGCCCGTGGCTACGCTGCCGTCCCGGTTGGGGCAGGTGAATCCAGCGTCCACGTTCACCTTGTAGACCGGCCGGTGGTACAACTCCTTCATATACCGCCCAAAGGCGTTATAACGCCTGATCGTTGTCTTTTTATCGGATAGAGCTGCTGCCTTCATGCGCTATGACCTGTTGCCTGAGATTCATGGATTATAGGCTGTATTGGGATTTGATACTATACCAGAGGCAAGGGGAAAAATCCAGAAAGGAATTTTTCCGGGGCCGCGCTCAGACAGCCCCGGACGGGTGATCGCATTTACAGATCAGCGTACTTCCGGGTGGACTCCACGATGATCAGGAGTGCTCCGAGCAGCAGAACGACCAGAAAGACCTGCTGGGTCCGTCCGGCGTTCGTGTTGATCAGTTGAGTGACAGCGCCAATAGCGAGCGTCGCGGCAAGGATAATCTCCGCGATCACCAGTTTTTTGGGCCGTACCGCCGGGAGCTCAAAGGTCTGGATCGCCAGAAGGACCAGGCCGATGAAAAAGAACGTCATCTCCCCCTTTATTGCCGTAGAGCCGGCCAGGATGAGCAGGACCCCGAGATTAATGAGAATGTTCTTTAACATATCGCTTTTCTTTTCTGTCATGGTTCCCCCTTTACCCTTTCAGATGATCAAACAGGAGCAAAACAAGCTAATTATATCGGCGCAGCTCGAAAACGTCAATCTTTTTATTCCCTAGTGCATGTCTAAAGATCTCCTACTATCCGGCCCACGGCATCAATGAACCAGGAGTCCCTCACTTTACCAGCGCTCTCACGACCTTCATGTTTTTCGGGTCGTCCTCTTCCGTTTTTTTCGGCGTCTCCATGACCTTGGGCACTTCTTTGAAAGCAGGATGATTGAGCAGCAGCTTGAAACCATCAAGCCCGATCGTGCCCTCGCCAATATGCCAGTGCCGATCGACCCGGGAGTCAAAATCTTTCAGGCAGTCATTGAGATGCATTCCCTTTAACCGCGTCAGGCCTACCGTGGAAGCGATCTTTTCGGCCAGGCCGTTCACGCCCTCTTTTGTGCGAATGTCGTAGCCCGCTGCAAAGCCGTGGCACGTGTCGTAGCAGAGCCCGATATGAGCGGTATCTGAAAGCCGCGCTATGACCTCCTGCACCTGCTCCAGCGTGTAGCCCACATCGCCCTTTTCGCCTGCGGTATTCTCCAGCAGAATCGTTGCTTTTGGCTTATGAAGCTTCATTGCCATGTTCAGCGCGCCTGCCACACGCTCGACCATCCAATCCTCGTTCTGGCCGCTGGCAGACCCGAGATGCGTCACCAGATATTCAGCGCCGAGGCTCTCGGTCCGTTCGAGGTCGATGACGAACTGTTCAATCGATCTCTCATAGAGATCAGGCTTTGATGACGCAAGGTTGATGAGATAGTTCGTATGCACGAACACCGGTCCGATGTCCAGCGTTTCGCGCAGCTTCTTGAATTCAGCGACGTC
>JANPMZ010000228.1:0-11303 GCA_031427195.1 Nitrospirota bacterium | reverse complement strand
CGCTTGAGCGCCGCCATAGTGACCGTCAGGTCGGCCCTGACCGCAGTGTCCATGACCTCGCCGGTGTCGGCATTGATGCCGGTGGAGATATCGATGGCTACCACGGGCTTGCCGGATGCGTTAATCTGTTCCGCGGCAAAGGCGTAGGCCCCCTTGAGCGGGCTCGAAAGCCCCACGCCAAGCATGGCATCTACTACGATATCGGACCAGGCCACCACCTCGGCAATGGTGCGGACCGAGGCGTTCTGTACGATATCGACGTCCATCCTGCGCAGCGTGAAAAGATTGGCTTTGGCCTCCCCTTTCAGGGCGCCGAAGGAGGCGAGCAACGCAACACGCACGGCGATGCCGCGAATGCTGAGCCGGCGGGCCAGGCACAGTCCGTCGCCGCCGTTATTGCCCTTGCCGCAGATGATACCCACGCGCATGCCGGCCAGGCCTTCGAAGAAGCGCTCCATTTCGGCCATGACCCCGGCTGCGGCGTTCTCCATCAGAACCGGCCCGGAGATGCCGAAATCCTTGATCGCCCTGCGGTCTATGTTCCTGATCTGTTGTGCGGTGACGATTTTCATGATAAAGTAGATTTTCCTATAAGACGAATTTGACCACCGAGACGCTGAGACGCAGAGATACTCTTTATTATTTCAGTACGCATTTCTCCGCGACTCTGCGTCTCCGCGGTGGATTATGACTTTTTACCGATTCACAAAATAGTGTCTTCGACCAAATGCGCTTCTTTGGATTATTGTGCCGTTACGCGTGCTCACCCGGCGCATGGGACGCGCTCCCGACAAGCACCACCTGCGCCACGGCATATCCTTCATCATGGGAATAGCTGAGGAGTATCTGCTTCACGCCCTTAAGATCCATCAGGTCCTTGACCCTGCCGGCGACGTTGACAATGGGACCGCCGCCCTCGCCGTGGAGCACTTCCATGTCGGTCCATTTCACTCCCGCGCTCCAGCCGGTGCCAATAGCTTTGAGCACCGCTTCCTTTGCCGCAAACCTGCCGGCGTAATGCTGGGCCGGGAACTTCTGCTTCGAGCAGTACTCCCGTTCACGGTCGGTGAAGACCCGCTCCAAAAAACCAGGATGGTTTTTACCTGCCTTGTCGATGCGGTCGATCTTGACGAGATCTACCCCGATTCCAACGATCATGTATCCCCCTTACCATACCGTATTCGATAGAAGAACTCTGCCCGCACAAACCGGAACAGGAACTTTGACAGGATAACAGGATAAAACCCGGCAAAAAGCATTTCATCCTGAAAATTCTGTCAATCCTGTTATCCTGTCAAAAAGTTTTACATCTTTTGTCCATGTTGTGAAGGCTCCGGCTCGTAACTAAAGCAACGCGATCATTTCCCGGACCGCGCGGTCAAGCCCCACCAGCGACGCGCGCGAAATGATGCTGTGGCCGATGTTCAGTTCCTCCACTTCGGAGATCCGGGCGATGGACTTCACGTTCACATAGTTGAGGCCGTGCCCCGCGCCCACGCGCAGACCCAGGCTCGCAGCGAGCTTCGCAGCCTCAACGATCTTGTCGAATTCCCGTACGCGGTCCCGGTCGGTCCTCGCATTCGCATAGGCGCCGGTATGGACCTCTACCCAGTCCGCGCCGGTTTTCTTTGACGCGGCGATCTGGCTGTCATCAGGGTCCACAAAGAGGCTGACGCTGATATTTCCCTGCTTGATTCTCCCGATATACTCGGTAAAGAAAGCGATACGGGACGCGACCTCGAGGCCTCCCTCCGTGGTCAGCTCCTCCCGCTTCTCCGGCACCAGCGTCGTGATCTCGGGCTTCACCTCAAGCGCAATGCGCTGCATCTCGTCCGTTGCCGCCATCTCGAGGTTAAGCTTGGTCTGCACGGTCTGGCGCAGCAGCCGCAGGTCGCGATCCTGGATATGCCGCCGGTCCTCGCGCAAATGAACGATGATCCCATCGGCGCCGGCCAGCTCGGCAAACACCGCCGCAGCCACGGGATCCGGCTCCGCTCCTTGCCGCGCCTGGCGCAGCGTGGCAATATGGTCAACGTTCACAGAAAGCCTTGGCAAAGCTCGTTTCCTCCTCGTTGGTATTTTTTAGATATTAGCATCTCTCCTGTAAAATATCCAGAAATTTGTGTTTGCCTCCTTCGCGAGAGCGCCAAAGTGAACAGCCGAAAGGAACGGCCTTGACCGCACCAGGTGTCTCTGATATAGTTACGCAATCAGCACTATTGCCCAGGAGGTACCAACATGGTCCGCATATTCAAATGCTGCATGGTTTTCGCACTGATGTTCCTGTCCGCCCATCCGGCCCGCGCTCAGGAGACCAAGACCGTCTCTGCGGAGGGCGTGGCGGCGGTGCAGCAAAATGCCGTGGACATTGCCCGCGATGCCGCCATCGAGGACGCCCAGAAACGAGCGGTTGAGCAGGCCATCGGCATCATGATCGATTCCCAGACCCAGGTGGAGAACTATCAGGTCATCAGCGACAAGATCCTGTCGCAGATCAAGGGATACATCAACCGCTACAATGTCACCGGCGAAACCCGGGACGGCGCGCTCCTGCGGGTCCGCATCACGGCCGACGTCTCGCTCGGCAAACTGAACAGCGACCTGTCTGCCATCGGCGTCCTTATAGGCCAGATGCACAAACCGCGCACCATGATCATGATCGCGGAACAGAACCTCGGACAGGAAGTGAATGCCTGGTGGCTCGAACCCCACGGAGGGCAGGCGGATATGAGCGTGGTCGAAAATTCCTTCATGGACCGGTTCACGGAAAAGGGATTCTCCTTCATTGATCACCAGACGGCGTCAAAAGAGATCCGCGTGACCGCGGCCTATCGGGTGCAGAACCTCACCGCGGCCCAGGCACGGACGCTGGCGAACCAGGCCGACGCCGAGGTCGTTATCATCGGCAAGGCCATAGCCAAGCTCTACGGCGACGTGGGCGGCGGCCTCAAATCTGTCCAGGCAGACCTCTCGGCCAAGGCGGTGCGCACGGACACGGGCCAGGTCATTGCAACAACCACCCAGCATGCCGCGGGCGTGCATATTTCCGAGACCAGCGCCGGGACTGAAGCGCTCAGGAAAGTGGCGAACCTGGCAGCTGACGATCTGATCGCCAAGATCCTTGCGGTCTACTCGAAAGAGACCGGCGGCACGCGGCCCGTGGCCATCACCATCACCGGGCTGAACAAAACGCAATTCGTAAAGTTCAAGGACGTGCTCAGGAACCAGGTGCGCGGCATCAAAGACCTCCATGAGCGGAGCTTCACCAACAGCACGGCCAAGATCGAGGTGGACTCCAAGACGAGCGCACAGGCGCTCTCTGACGAACTGGTGCTGAAAGACTTCGGCGCCTTCAGCGTCGAGGTCCTGAACTCCACGGCGAATACGCTCGAACTGAAGGTTGCGCCGAAATAGAAGGGCAGGGTACAGTAGGCAGGGTTCAGGGTCCAGTAACCAGGGTTCAGTAGCCAGGGTCCAGTAACCAGGGTCCAGTAGCCAGGGTCCAGAAATTCAGAACGAAGACTAAGACGGGAATACGGTGCGGTTGGTTTTTTTGTCGCTCTCAGTATCTGTACCCTGTACCCTGTACCCTGTACCCTGACCCCTGACTCCTGACTACCCCACTCCCACCATACGCTTTGCCGAGATCACGGTGTTCTTGAGCAAGATCGCGATCGTGACCGGCCCCACACCGCCGGGCACGGGAGTAATGAGCGATGCTTTCTTTGAGACCGGCTCGAAATCCACATCACCGACGGTCGTGCCGTCGTCCAGCACGTTGATCCCGATATCCACGACCACGGCCCCGTCCTTCACCATGTCGGCCTTGATCAGTCCGGCACGTCCTGTTGCGCTGCAGAGAATGTCGGCCTGCCTGGTCTCGAGTCCCAGGTCCTTCGTCTCGCGATGACAGACCGTAACCGTGGCTTCCTTGACCAGCAGCATCATGGCGAGCGGCTTACCCACCGCAAGGCTCTTGCCGACGATCACGACCTTCTTTCCCCTGGGCTCGACACCGTAATGCTCCAGCAGCCGCATCACCCCGTAGGGCGTACAGGGAAGAAAGGTCGACCTCACCGACAAGGTGAAACCAGGCTCAAAGAGCTGCGCTGTTGACTCATCAGCGGAAAGCCTGCCCACCGAGATGGCGCCCTGCCCGTCGACGTCTTTTTCCGGCACGATCGCATTCACGACCTTCCGGGTATCGATATAGCGCGGCAGCGGCATGAACACGAGGATCCCGTTGGCGCGCTCGTCGTTGTTCAGCGTCTTGATCACGTTCAGGATCTCGTTCAGCGATACCGTGACAGGCAGCGTATGGTTAAAGATATCGATGCCCGACCGGCCGGCAAAGCTCTGGATGGCCTGATAATACATGTAGGAAGACTTGTCCTCGCCCACGAGGACCAGTGCAAGGCCTGGACGGATGCCGTGTTTCGCCAGTCTGCTCGTCTCCTCCCTGACTGCGGCCAGAATCTTTAAAGAGAGTTCAATGCCTTTCATCAACTGCGCCATACAACCTCCCGTGTGGATTGTATCCAAACTCCCCCTCACCTTTATCCTCTCCCCCGAGGGGAGAGGGTAGGGTGAGGGGTTTTCATTCCGAATTCCCTATTCCGCATTGCTTCACCGTGGTTCCCTGATCTCGGTATGGCGTATCTGGCCGCCGAGATTCGCGGTCAAGCCCACAACCCCTGCCGCCGCCAGTGCGATAACAAGGACCAGTGTTCTATACCACTGAGGAAGCGAGCCGGACTTGCGGAAAAGGAACAGACCTCCCAATGCAACCACGCCGAGCAGTTCGATCAGCGCCAAAGCCAGCAGGGCCATCTCTTCGTGCGCACCGATGAAAGCCTCGGTCACGCCCGGCAGGTCTTTTACTACTTTTTCCGCGGCGTCTCCCGTGAGGAACACGGGAATGGTAATAAGCGCGATCAGGACGAACAATCCGAGACCCAGGAGCTTCACCTCGTCGCTCTTGCGCACCAGGCCATATGCAAACACCAGCAGCACACCGAGAACGCCGATTACCGGAAAATGATTGATCAGAAGATGTACGTGCGCCCAGTTCATAATGAGTTCCTCCTTATAGTTACCAAAGAATAAAATTCTCCGCAGAACAAGTTAAAGCAGGACAATTTTTTGACAGGATAACAGGATTGACAGGATGAAATGCTTTTACCGGATTTTATCCTGTTATCCTGTCGATGAATTTATTCCGGTTTGTCCGAGTTCGGTAATGGCAAGTTTCAAAACCGATTACCGTTTGCTCAGCCTTTCAAACAGAACCTGTCCTTATCAAGCTCTGCCCTGAACTCTTCCTTCCGGTGTTTTATCTCATCATCGCTCCAGCCGAGTTCCTTGCCGACCAGGGCCGCGATCTTCTCCGCCTGCTGATTGCCGCGACCGGCCGAGATCCCCAGGTGCATCCTCCGAAGCACGATGTCCGAAAGCGTCTTCGCACCTTCTTCCCGCAGACCGAACAGGACCTGCGCATAGAGATCACGGCTGTCCGGAGAGATCGACGCACGAAGTGACGGTTCCCTTCGTGCCAGTTCGAGCACATCCTCGGCCCTGGCTCCGTAGAAGGATATCAGATGCCGCACCGTCTCGGTTGGCATGGCATAGCGGGATGAAAGCTCAGGGACCGCCTCCCGCATATATTCCTCATAGGAGACCGGAAGCCCGCCCGGAAGCGGCTGTTTGTCGGTCACGCATTCGGCAGCAACGCCAAGAGCTTTGCATACGGCATTCACCGTGTCCTTCGCCATATTGCGGTAGGTTGTGAGTTTGCCGCCGGCAATGGTGATGATCCTGCCGGTCTTTCCCTCTTTAATCACCCGGTGCTTGCGCGATATTTTGGACTCGCTTGCGCCGGAGAACGCGAGCGGCCGGATGCCCGCGTAGGTATAAAGAATGGACTCCTTCGCCAGGTTCAATCCCGGAAGCACCCGTCTGCTCTCGGTCAGGAGGTAATCCACATCTTCCTTCTGCGCATACACTTGATCGAGATCGCCCCGGTATTCCGTGTCCGTGGTGCCGATCAGCGAGTAGGCGCCGAGCGGGATGATAAAGAACATCCTGTTGTCGCGCGAGGTAACGAACAGCGCCTGCTCCGATAGTTTGGGCAGCGCCAGGTGAATGCCCTTGGTCGGATGGATGATCGTTTTCTCGTTGATGTTGCCTGCGCGCCGGACCGTGTCGATCCATGGTCCTGACGCGTTCACCAGCACTTTTGAGCGGAAGGTCTTCGTGCTGTTCGAGAGAACATCCCTGGCAGTCACGGTGATAGTGCCCTGCTCTTCTATTTTTTCGACCCGATGATAGTTCAGCAGTACCGCTCCGGCCTTGCGTGCAGAGATGATATTCTCCATCACGAGCCGCTCAGGCATCATGAGCTGATGGTCGTAGAACAATGCGCTGCCCGTGAGGCCTTCCCGGTTCAGACGGGGTTCGAAACCGAGCGTTTTTTCTCTATTGGAAGTAAAGTAATGCGGGATGTCCTTCTCGTGCGACAAAAGGTCGTAGAGGTGGATGCCGATGGACATGATCGCCCTGCCGTGGGGGTCTTCCTTATATATAGGAATAAGGATCGGCATGGGGTGTATAAGATAGGGCGCCTGCTGCCGCAGGATGGCCCGTTCCCGCAGGGACTCGGCAACCAGGTCGACCTCGAAATTGGCAAGGTACCGGAGTCCGCCGTGGATCAGGCGCGTGGATTTGGACGTGACGCCTGAGGCAAAATCGCCTTTTTCGAGCAGCAGGCAGGACAGCCCCCGCAGCGCCGCGTCCCGCGCTACCCCAGCCCCGGTAATGCCGCCGCCGATTACGATGAGGTCGTAGAGGAAATCCGGATCATTATTGTTGTTTGTGTTTATCATATATTAGCGAGTATGCTGGTCTTGAATGACTTTTTCAATTGCCTCGACAAACAATTTTGCTTCGTCGAGCCAGCCCTGGACCTGTTCTTTCTCAAACCGAACCATATCAGCGTAATCGCCCTTCTGGCGGTTGTCGAAGAACTTGTCGAATAATTGTCCCTGTTCAATGTCAACGAGCCCGGTCTTCACGAAATGCTGATGAAACAGGGAACGGACGCCGCTGTGCTTGGCAGAAAAAAGATTTTGGGTCAGGAGGAGGGCGGTGACACTGTAGAAGCAGGCATAGTAGACGCGGTTTACGAAGGTATTGTTATGATTTCGTTCGAGAAGGAGCGCAGCTTCATCAAGAGCTTCGCGCGCACGTTGCAGACGATACGCAATGAGCGTGCGCGTCTCATCGGTCATAAAACTACGCCCTCGCGCTTGATATTCCGGTAAAACGGCATCGTGTCGTAGAGGGCCGATTCCCAGTCGTCTCGGTTCAGAAGAATCACGGTGAGCACGGCGCTTGTATCGAGTTCAATGGCATAAAGTTGACGGCGAAGCAGATCTTCTTGCTCGAGGGAAGCGGGTCCGTCTGTCACGATAAGAAGGTCGTAATCGGAATCATGCTCTGCATCGCCCCGCGCACGGGAACCATACAGGATAAGGTTGGCCTTCGGATCTATTCCCTTGATTGCATCACAACAGCGCAAGAGAATAGCCCGTTCATCCCACGCAAGTACTGTATTTTCCATGAGATTTATCATTTACCGGCCACCGTTATAGTTCATTTAATCTTTTTTTGTGTTACCTGTCAAGATAATTCATGGCCTGGTGCTTGTTAATCAGTTGGTCGTTGGTACGTCCCGCCAACCCTCAGCTTAAACTGTCCACCACCTTCTTCAACACCGTCGGTTTATTACTATATATACCATCCACGCCCCACTCAATGAAACGCCTGATCTCATCCTCGTTATCCACGGTCCAGACATAGACCTTGATTTTCTGGTCGTGACAGGCGCTGACGAGCTCCCTGGTCACGGTCTTTTTCCGGAGGCTGATGAAACCATAGCCCTGCGATCTATACTTGTTCACCTCTGCCGGGACGAACGTATCGAAAATACCCGACACCGGCGTGGTCGGCAGCGCGCGGCGGGCATCCTGCACCTCGCGTTCCTTAAAGGAAGAAATAAGCACCGGGCCGTTATAACCAGAGCCCGCGAGATGTGCAGCCGTTAATGCGCCGGCGCCTTCACTCTTGAGCTCGATATTCAGCCCGACCTTCCCCGCCACCAGCGCGAGCACATCACTGAGGAGCGGTATGGGCTCTCCGTTCTTAAGCTTGACGCTCGCGATTTCTCCGGACAAGGACTGTTCGATATTGATATTCTTCCCGGCAGTCCTTCCGGTTTCCTTATCATGCATGACATACAGCTGGTTGTCCCGGCTCTTCCTGAGGTCGAACTCGATCATATCCACCGGCAGAGCAAGCGCAAGCCGGAAAGCCTCGAGAGAATTTTCGAGCGCGCGGGAGGAGTCGCCGCGATGAGCAATGACCAGAGGTTTTCGCATGGTTGATAGGGAAATACGACCTCTCCCTACGGTTTCACGCCAGCCACCTTATCGACGATGATCTCCTTAATCGATTTGATATGATCGACAATGGAAGGTCTCGGCGTCGGCGGTGGTGATGTTGCCCGATGAATCGCGGTGCGGACCTCGACAAGCTTGGCCAACGCGGCGATCTCACCCTGCCGGAACAGGTCCCGGGGGTTGCTGAAATCGGCCCAGTGGGTCGTTCCGACCGCCGGGTGGATGACCACATCCGCTTCCGTGACGAGAATGTCGTTCAAATAGATCCGGGTCACTGCGTCGGCGCGCAGGACCACGTCCAGTCCGAATTTGTTCTCGAACGGAGTCACCGTGCTCGATACGTCCACGGCGATCACGACATCGGCGCCCATGTCATGGGCGCAGCGCACGGGCACGCGCTCCACCCACCCGCCGTCCACGAGCAGCATGTCGCCGTCCGCCACCGGCGGGAAGATCCCCGGGAGGGAGCAGCTGGCGCTCACTGTTTTCCGCAGCGAACCCTTCGTATAGACGACCCGTTTGGCATTGCGAATGTCCGTGGCCACGCACCCAAAGGGGATCTTCGTGTCCTCTATCAGAATATCCGGGATAAGCGGATACATGAACTCTTCATACTCCTCTACGGAAATGAAGGCCGGATTGGTGGCGGTCACCCCCCAGAAATAGCCCTTGCGGATCAGGTTCGCCATGTCGCTGAAGAAACCGTGGTTATTGTTCGGCTGCTCCATTTTTCGAATGAACTCGATCCGGGTTTTACGGGACCTGAAACTCCGCAGGAACTGGTCCACCCTTCCCATCCAGTACGAGGCATCGGGCTGGGACGCATAGAGCCCGCCCATGAGCGCCCCGAGGCTCGTGCCGGTGATCATGTGGATCGGCACGCGTGCATCTTCGAAGACCTTCAGCACGCCGAGGTGCGCGAGGCCGCGGGCCGCTCCCCCGCCGAGGGCCAGACATATTTTAGGCTCCATCTACTCCTCCGTATGATAATTCACCAGTTTGCGCAGGGCACCGTCTTTGCGCGACAGCCTGCCACGTCAATCCGTCCGGAACCAGTTCGCTCAGGGGAAAATCCCCTCGATGTGCCCGGTTATGCTCCCGCAAACCTTTTCAACGAGCGCATGATGTCATCGGGGTCAAGGTTGCCTTTGATGCAGTGCTCGGAAAATAAATTCAGCGTCTCTATCTGATTGAGGCCGACCTTCGTCAGCTTGATGAGGCAGTCCGCATCCATGACAATCTTCAGGTGTCGCATTGTAACTTATAGATGACTAATGTCAAGGGGTTTAACGGGAATCGGGATGAGAAGCCGGCAAGGGAATTATCGCCGCGAAGTTATGACACTTTTTGTTATTCCCCTTGCGTTTTATTGAGATTTATTGTACCTTTTAATCGAACGTCAGGAGGCGGATAAAATGGGCAGTAAAGCAAAAATAGAGGTGTCTCGCGATAAGCTAGCGGCGTTCTGCCTATGTGAAAAGAGATATGGTAACAAAAGAACTGATTGCCCATGGAGTTTCGAAAAACCATCTGCGAGGCATCTTTGAGAATTAGGTGGGCTGTTGTTTCGAAACATGGGATGGTAAACTTATTAACCGTCTCAAAATTGTATTAACATAGAGACACTGAGCTGAATTCGTACGCGGACCACGACCGTCGGGGATAAACCCCGACGCTACAGGATTCATACGTAGCGCCCTCGTTTATCGGGGGCGAAAAGGATTCGCACGGTGATGTTGCTTCTATTATGAGACGATTAATATAAGAGGCTCCGATGGGATATATAACAACGCTGCTCGATGAAGCCATCGAAAAAAAACAAAGGAATCAGGAAGCGTTGCGTCAGCGCTTATTGGAAAAACTCTTCGATGCTCTCGACAGAGTAAGCAAAGAGCTCGTTTTTGAGGACGCGTATGCATTTGGTTCCGTAACAAAACCTTTCAGATTTTCTGAAATATCCGATATCGATGTTGGGTTCATCGGGCTGGATGACAGGGATTTTTTTAAAATGATGTCTTATCTCTCTGCGAAGACGGGCCTTGATGTGGATATCGTCCAACTGGAAGATCACCGCTTGGCGGAAAAGGTGAAAAGGGAGGGAATCAGATGGAAAAAGACGGATTAGCCATTCTGAAGGCGGAGATAAAGGCCCAAACAAAAGAGCTCGATAACGTTTATGTAAAAATCGAGGAGCGAAAACGAGAGAAAGGCAAAGCTGCGGTGGAAAGCATCGGGTTTCAACTGCATAACCTTTATTGCGCATTTGAAGACCTGTTCAAGATAGTGGCCGAAACGTTCGAAAATCACATACAGGATAAAAGCAGATATCATGTTGAGCTCCTGAAAAGGATGACGCTCGCCATAGAAGGGGTAAGGCCTCCCTTGTTGTCACAGGAGAGTTTTGTCCTGCTGGACAATCTCAGATCGTTCAGACATCTTTTCAGACATGCGTATTCATATGAACTGGATGAAAGAAAGGTCAGGATTGTTCTGGAGGATGCCTCCAAGCTGTCGGATGTATACCGGCGGGACATTAATGCCTTTCTGGATAGTTTTTAATACGCTCCTGGGGTCCGCTCAAAAGGAACGTGAATTTGCTCTATGAAAGAGCTTTCCGGGTAATGGTTTAAAAAGGCGGCGGACGATCTTAAGACGAGCCACTGGACTGATGATGTTCCAGGAGGCTGCAAACAGTGAGCGCGATGTTTCAAGACTTGGCCCAAGATCGGTGCGTCTTCTGCCGTCAGGTAAGCCGTCGCGAAATGACGCCAAGCGGTTCTCCGATTTTGCTAACCGTATTTACGATACAGTATATCAGTTCCTTGAGAAGAGGACATAGAAAATGGC
>JANPMZ010000227.1:0-3982 GCA_031427195.1 Nitrospirota bacterium | reverse complement strand
GACCCGCTGAACATCTTCGGTCTCGACGATATCCGGAAGGCGGCGGGGATGGATATCCGGCAGGTAGTGGCCACCCGGACCGATATCCAGAAGGCCATAGACCGCTACTACGGCATGGGCCAGAGCATCGAGACGGCGACCATGGATTTTGCCGAAGCGAAGGGCGGCGCTCAAGCGGAACCCATGGAGATGATTGGCGCCACGGCCGTGGATGCGCCGGTGGTAAAGCTGGTAAGCATGGTGATCGCCCAGGCCATCATGGACCGCGCCAGCGACATCCACATCGACCCTGAAGGCGATCATATCAAAATACGCTACCGGATCGACGGTGTGCTCTCCGAAGTGAGGACCCTGCCCCGCGAGATGCATGCTCCGATCGTCTCACGCATTAAGATCATGGCGGACATGGATATCGCGGAAAAGCGCGTGCCCCAGGACGGCCGCTTCCAGGCCAAGATCACTCATAGCGACATCGGCCCGGTCGTTACCGCGGTGTTCCGGGAAAGGAACGCCCTGCGCATGTTTGGAGACGTCACCGTGGACATCCGCGTATCGACACTCCCGGTCATCCAGGGTGAGACCGTGGTGATGCGCATTCTGGACCGGACCCAGGTCATTATGACCCCTTGAGGGATTGAATTTCACTGCGGATATGTTAGACCGCTACCGCAAGCTTATCACAAGGCCCTACGGCATGATCCTGGTAACCGGTCCGACAGGCAGCGGAAAGACCACCACGCTCTATGCGAGCATCAACACCATCGACCGGAAAGCCAACAACCTCGTGACGATCGAAGACCCCGTCGAATACCAGATGATGGGAGTCAACCAGGTCCAGGTCAACCCCAAAGCAGGCGTGACGTTCGCCAGCGGGCTCCGCTCCATCCTGCGTCAGGACCCCGACATCATCATGGTGGGTGAAATCCGCGACCGGGAAACGGCCGAGATCGCCATCCATGCGGCGCTGACCGGACATCTTGTTTTTGCAACGCTCCATACCAACGACGCCGCCGGCGCAGCCACGCGCCTTATGGACATGGGCATAGAACCGTTCCTCATTGCATCGTCTACGATCGGGATACTGGCCCAGCGACTTGCGCGGCAGATCTGCGACCGCTGCAAGAAGCCCTATCATGCGGCCCCGGAACTTCTGAAGAGCCTCGGCCTTGCGGAGGGGGCCGTAACATTTTACCGCGGCGAGGGGTGTCCCGCCTGCAAGAACTCCGGGTATAAGGGCAGGATCGGTATCTACGAGTTGCTGGAGATGAACGATGATATCCGGGGGCTGATCGTTGCCAAGGCAACGAGTTCAGCCATCAAGGCCTCGGCCGCGCAGAAAGGATCCAAGACCCTTCGACAGGAAGGGCTGATCAGGGCGGCAAGCGGGATCACGTCCGTGGAAGAAGTGCTCCGGGTGACACAGGAGGCGGAAGGGGAATAAGATTCCCCGGTGGTTCTCGCACGCCCCGAGGCGCGCGATATACCGGGACACGCAGAGTGCCCTGCAGGCACAAAAAAAGGCAGGATTCGGCATCCCGCCTTTTTGCTTTTCATCTGTTCTTATATACGATGTGCAGAACCCATCGCTTATTTCAGCGTGACGGCAGGACCGTTACTTCTTCGCCGCAATACCCTTCTTGATCGCATTCACGACGCCGTCGCTGCCTGGCTCGTTGATCTTGAGCAGCATGCCCGTCTTCTCATAGTAGCCGATGAGCGGCGCGGTCTTCTCATTGTACACATCAAGCCGCTTGCTGATGGCTTCCACCGTCTCGTCAGCGCGCTGGATCGTGGGGCTGCCGCACTTCTTGCACTTGTCGCCTGCTGCCGGCGGATTGCTCTTGATGTTGTAGATCTCCTGGCAGGACGCGTTGGAGCAGGTCCGGCGCGTGGTCAACCGGTCGAGGATCACGTCGCGCGGCACTTCGATGCTCGCCACGAGGTCAAGCTTGACATTGATCTTCTTCATCAAGGCATCGAGCGAATCAGCCTGCGAGATGGTCCTTGGAAAGCCGTCGAGCAGGAAGCCCTTCTGGCAGTCCGGCTCCTGCAGCCGCTGCTCCATGATGCCCATGATAAGGGAATCGGGGACCAGGTCGCCCCGGTCCATGAAGCCCTGCGCCTCTTTGCCGAGTGGCGTTCCCGCCTTCACTGCGCCTCGCAAAATATCACCGGTCGAGATCTGCACCGAGCCGTCCAGTGCCGTTAACAGTTTTGATACCGTGCCCTTGCCGGCGCCCGGCGCTCCTAACAAAATAATTTTCATGAAAAGAACCTCCTTAAGGTATGGGGTAATGCATCAAGTCGGCCATTATCGTATGAACCGTTGAAAAAATCAAGAAAAAAGGTGTTTACGGTCAGGCGAGGCTGTATTTTTTGAGTTTCTCGTGCAGCGTGGACCGGGAAATGCCGAGCACCTTCGCGGTGGTGGTGCGGTTGTCTCCCTCTGCGCTCAATACTTTCAGGATGTATTCCCGTTCCATATCCGCCAGCGACCGATAATTTTCACTGCCGGCCTGCCGGTGCTCTGCATCACCGGTCGCGCTTTCTTCACCCGTGATCTCCCGCGGCAGGAGCTCGACCGGGAGAATGGCGCTGCGCGACAGCACCATGGCCCGCTCGACGATGTTCTTGAGCTCGCGTACGTTTCCCGGCCAAGCATAGGCCTGCATGAGCGCCAGCGCCTCGGGAGAGAACCCGGTGATGTTCTGTTTCAATGTGGCATTGAAATACCCCACGAAATAGTCGATCAGGACCGGGATGTCTTCGGGGCGTTCGCGCAGCGGCGGCATGGTCACGGGAAATACCTTGAGCCGGTAGTAGAGGTCCTCGCGAAAACGCCCTTCCGCCACGGCCCGCTCCAGGTCCCGGTTGGTCGCCGCAATGACGCGCACATTGACCGCAATGTCCCGGGTGCCGCCCACGCGCTTGAAGCGCTGTGTTTCGAGCACGCGCAGCAGCTTCGGCTGAACGGACAGCGGCATATCGCCCACCTCGTCGAGCAGTACCGTGCCGCCGTCAGCCACCTCGAAGAGACCCTGCTTCAGCTCCCGCGCGTCCGTGAAGGCCCCCCGCTCATGGCCGAACATCTCGCTCTCCAGAAGCGTCTCCTGGAGGACGGCGCAGTTGATGTCGAGGAACGGCCGGTCGCTCCGCGAACTTCTTCGGTGGATCTCCCGCGCCGCCAGCTCCTTGCCCGTGCCGCTTTCGCCGAGCAGCAAAGTGGTGGTATCGGCATTCTCGGCCATCAGGTCAATCATATGGTGCAGGGTCTGGATCGCCATGGACGTGCCGAGCACGGGGTGGTCCAACAGCTGCCGATAGTAGCGGTTCTCGATCCGCAGTTTCCGCGTCTCGACGATCCGGTTGATCAGCGCCGACAGCTCGACGAACTGGGCCGGTTTGGTGAGATACTGTTCGGCGCCGAGCTTGATCGCCTCGACCGCGTTCTCAATGGAACCCCAGCCGGTCATGATCACCACCGAGGCCCGGCACCCCTGCTCTTTCAGGCGCCGCAGCACATCGAATCCGCCCATGTCGGGAAGCTTCATGTCGAGCAGGACCACGTCCGGCGCAAAGCTCTCGGCAAGCGTAAGCGCAGCGCTCCCGGTCTCCGCGTGTGCTGCGTCCCAGTTCAGCGATTTGAAGTAATGGAGCAGCGGCAGTATTGCAGGACGTTCGTCGTCTACCAGCAGGATCCTCGGCATGCTGCGCGCTCTGCTCCTTTTCTATCGAGATCGCTGACCCGGACAGGCCGGAACCGGTGGCAATGATACGGTACTTGATACTATACCAGCCTTGCTGGAGGGTCAACGGAAAAAAGGGGGTGGCCCCCTTAAACTGATCGATTCATCGAAACAAAAAAGAGTTAGCAATTGTATGCTAACTCTTTGTAATTCATGGTGGGCGATGCAGGGTTTGAACCTGCGACCCCTGCCGTGTGAAGGCAGTGCTCTCCCGCTGAGCTAATCGCCCGGGAACG
>JANPMZ010000226.1:0-8454 GCA_031427195.1 Nitrospirota bacterium | reverse complement strand
ATGCGGGAATTCAACGACGACCGAGACGAGGTGATCCAGCGCGCCCGCGAGGCAGGCGTCGAGTACATCGTTACGATCGGCACAACCGTGGAGTCGAGCAGAGATGCGGTCATGCTGGCGGACAAGTACGACTTCATCTATGCAGCCATCGGCATTCACCCCCATGAGGTCAAGGACATCCTGCATCCGGCCTACGACATTCTCAGACATTTCGCCCAGCATAAGAAGGTGGTGGCCTACGGCGAGATCGGCCTCGATTATCACTACGAGCACTCGCCACGGGCGGACCAGAAAAGAAAGTTCCGCGACATGTTGCGCGAAGCGCGCAAGCTCGAGCTGCCGGTCATCGTCCACGACCGCGACGCCCACGAGGACACACTCCAGATCCTGTCCGAGGAATGGTCGCCCGAACTGGGCGGCGTGCTGCACTGCTTCTCAGGAGATATTGCCATGGCGAAACGGGTTGTCGAGATGGGTTTTTCGCTCTCCATCGCCGGCCCGGTCACCTTCCCCAAGGCCGAGGCCCTGCGCGACGTGGTGCGCCAGATACCGATCGAACATCTGCTGATCGAGACGGATTCTCCTTATTTGGCGCCCCAGCCCATGCGCGGCAAGCGGAACGAACCCGCCTTTGTGCGCCATACTGCCGAGGCCATTGCGAAGATCAAGGGCCTCTCCTTCGACGACGTGGCCAGGATCACGAGCTTTAATGCCATGCAACTTTTCGGCATCGGGGCCATGCCGGGAAAGGGCCAGATCACCTACCCGATCAGAAACTCGCTGTACCTTAATATCACGAATCGCTGCTCAGCAGCCTGCACCTTCTGTGTGCGCTACCATACCGATTTCGTCAAAGGGCATAACCTGAGGCTCGCCGAAGAACCCACCGCGGATGCGCTCATCAAGGAGATCGGCGATCCCAAGCGCTATGCCGAGGTCGTGTTCTGCGGATACGGAGAGCCCATGCTGCGGCTTGATGTGGTCAAGGCCGTGGCTGTGGAGGTGAAACGGCGCGGGGGCAGGGTGCGGATCGATACGAACGGCCATGCGAACCTGATCAATAAACGGAACGTATTGCCCGAACTTACCGGTCTCGTGGATGCGGTAAGCGTCAGTCTGAACGCACAGAACGCCGAGCTCTACAACAAGATAAGCCAGCCGCAATTCGGCATCGCAACCTATGATGCGGTAAAAGAATTCATCAGCGAGGCAGTCAAATATATTCCGGACGTGACCGCCACCGTGGTAGCCCTGTCCGGGGTGGACGTGGAGGCCTGCAGGAAGATCGCAGAAGAGCTTGGCGCGAAGTTCCGGGTACGAGAGTATAACGTGGTTGGGTGAATTGAGCCTTTCTAAAACCTTTTCTATTGACTTGTCCCTGATGAAAGGGGTAAAATTAAAAAGGTTAAAAGTTTGCAAAGGTGCTGCTGGTACCCCTGACAGGTCCGCAGTCGCATTATTCCATAAGAACGTTCTTCATCTCTTATTGGTCATTATGTATTCTCTTGCACTTATTATCGGACTCATCCTGGTTCCAGCGGCCTCCTTTGCATGGGGTCCCCTGACCCATGTGTTCCTGGGCAATGAACTGCTGTCCTGCGCACCGCTTATTCCTGCCGGCATTCTGGCGCTCCTGAAAAAACATAAACAGGATTTCCTCTACGGGAACATCATGGCCGACATCATTATCGGCAAAAAATATCTCCCGGACGACAAAAGTTCGCACTCCTGGGATGTGGGCCTCAAGCTCCTTGATCAGGCGGAACAATGGCCGGAGCGGGCTTTTGCCTATGGCTACCTCAGCCACCTCGCAGCAGATACCGTGGCCCATGAGACCCTGACGGATGAACTGGGGAACATGGGGCATACCTGGATCGAGCTGAAGGCTGACAGCATCATTGACAAGCGCTACTGGCTCCAGACGGTGGCGATCAGCAGGGCCGTGCGCAAGCGCAGCGACCTTCTTCTGGAAAACGCTCTCGACCCGTACCTGTTCTCCTTCAAAACCAACAAACGTATTTACAAGAGCATGGTGCTTCTCTCGGTCCTGAATAAAAAAAGACGGCGCGGCGTGGACCGGGTGCTTATTCACGAGCTTCATGAGGAATCTCTTGTCCGCATGATCGACCTGCTCCAGAACGGCACCGATGCTGCTGTGCTTCAGAAAAAACCGCTTTAGACCGATCATCCGCTCGTAGTCACTTGCCCGCTTCAGCCTGTACAACTTTTCAGATCTGAACGCCCACGCGATGCCCAAATTTCACCGCAGAGGCGCAGAGAGAATCAATAGAAGGTTTAAACGTTTTTCTCAGCGTCTCCGCGTCTCTGCGGTAGATCATGACTTACTACAAGACCAACTTCACGTTCCCTTTCCTCGCCGTGATCATTTCTCGACAAGCACTTGCAGTTTGCCCGAACTTCATGATAAGATAGCCCGGAATCGTACCCTAATTCCGTGAGGTTGTTCTTCGCGGAGTAAACTCTTAAATCAGGAGGACTACAGCATGGAGAAGGTCTCATACAAGGACATCGGCCTGGTCACGACCACGGAGATGTTCGCGAAAGCGATGAAGGGCAAGTATGCGATCCCGGCGTATAACTTTAATAATATGGAGCAACTGCAGGCGATCGTGATGGGGTGTGTGGAATCAAAATCCCCGTTCATTCTGCAGGTTTCGAGCGGCGCGCGGAAATATGCCAACCAGACCCTGCTCCGGTTCCTTGCCATGGGAGCTGCGGCGATGATCAAGGATGCCGGGTCGCCGGTGAAGTTCGCGCTCCATCTTGACCACGGCGACACGCTTGATCTCTGTAAGTCCTGCATCGATTCAGGCTTCTCTTCCGTGATGATCGACGGTTCCCATCATTCCTATGAGGACAATGTCAAGCTGACCAGGCAGGTGGTTGAATACGCCCACGCCCATGGGGTAGTCGTCGAAGGAGAACTCGGGGTGCTTGCCGGCATCGAGGACGCGGTGGTGGCTGAGAAGTCCACGTACACGAAACCCGAGGAGGTCGAGGACTTTGTGAAGAAGACGAACGTCGATTCACTGGCCATCTCGATCGGCACCTCCCATGGCGCCATGAAGTTCAAGCCTGCGCAGTGCACACGCGACGCGCGCGGCGTCCTGGTGCCGCCGCCGCTCCGGTTCGACATACTCGAGGAGATCGAAAAGCGCATCCCGGGCTTCCCCATCGTACTGCACGGCGCGTCGTCGGTGATCCCCCTGTACGTAGAAATGATCAACGAACACGGCGGGGCCATGAAGGACGCTGTGGGTATTCCCGAAGAGCAGCTCCGCAAGGCGGCGCGGAGCGCGGTCTGCAAGGTCAACATCGACAGCGATGGCCGTCTTGCGATGACCGCGATGATCCGGAAAGCCCTGGCGGAAAACCCGGCCGAGTTTGACCCGAGAAAATACCTGGGACCGGCCCGCGACGAACTGATCAAGATGATCATACATAAGAACAAGGAAGTGCTCGGCTCAGCCGGTCAGGCGTGAAGTCTCTTTTTCCAGATGCAAGGGTGAGAGATGTAGCGCATGCAGCTGTCCAGAAAGAGGTGTGATATGAAAACGACCTGTTTGTACCGTACCGTCGGAGCAGTACTGGTCCTGCCCGTACTGGTCTTGTGCTCGGCACTGCTGAGCAGCTGCAGCACCTACTTGGTCATGCCGAAAGTTCCGCCGCCCGTCGGGGAATATGAGGCGCTGTCTCTGTCCGCGATCTCTCTTATTGTCGTGAACGCGGAGAAGGACACGGCAGAGCATGAGATCCTGACCGCCAACAAGGGGTGGTCGGGCTTTCGCGGAAACCGACATGCCTGGTCAAAGCGGCTGGTCGAATCCCTGTCCCGGGAGCTCGCCGTGCGCGGAGCACGGGTGCGGAGCAATGCTCCCGTGGTACTGAGCCTCGCCGTGCCGGAGATCACGTTCAGCGAGACCAGGGACCAGTTCCAGTTCACGGTGAGGGTCGTGGTGTCGTCGTCCGTGGGGTGGTCAAAAGAATATGAGGGTGTCGCTGCATCGAGCGCGAGCACCGGTTCGATGCAGGCAGAGGCCGATCGGCTGGCCGGCCAGGCTTTGGCAGACGTGGCCAGAAAGATGCTGGGAGATACGGCATTCCTGGTTCGCCTGGGAAGCAAACAGTAACTGGCGCTGCGCCACCCTTTACCTGCTGCAACTCCTGCCTTAGATCATGAAAAAATATTCATGCCGATGGGTGGTAGAACAGCGAATGAAAACCCCACGCCTGCCCTCTCTCCTCGCGAGAGAGAATTACGGTGAGGGGGGAGCTTCAGGTGAAAGAGAGTCGTTCCCGTGACTGAGCCTCCTGTTCAGGAAACCATCATCAGGATACCGGACCGGAAAAAGAGCTTTGCCATTCTTGTGGACGGCTACGTCCGCGACCTGTTCACGACGGGCATGATCCTTCAGCGACTCGATTACGACGTGTACATTACGAACACGGCCGAGGACGCATTAAAGGTCATTGATGCGGCCCTGCCGGCATTGGTGATCACCGAGCTTACCCTCCCGCAGATGTCCGGTCTGGAAATGCTGGTTCGCATGAGGCATGACCCCAGGACCAGGGACATTCCCGTGATGATCCATACGTCGCTTGATGACCAGAACCGTGAAAAGATGTGCCGGGCCTCGGGGTGTGCGGCCTTTCTGAAGAAACCAGCGGATCCCGGCGCGCTTTACCGTATCATCCAGCAGGCGACGGAGGCCACGCCGCGGCAGCATATCCGGCTGCGTACTCTGCTGCCGGTCAGAGTGGGAGGCCTTGCCCCGGCGGGAAATACCATCGGCACCGAATATGTTTCGGAGCTGTCGGAGAACGGCATCTTCGTCTGCACGCTCAGTCCCCGTCCGGTCAACGCTGTTTTTCCGGTTACGCTGATGATCCACTCCATTCCCGTCAAGCTCAAGGCGATGGTCCTGAGGACGGTCATCATGCACAGCGGTTTCTTTGAAGAGCCGGGCATGGCGATGAAGTTCGTCGAAATATCTCCAACGGACCTGGAACTGCTCAGGAATTTCATCAAGGGGCAGATCATGCGTGACATCCCGACGCAATGAAGCCTGACGTCAGAACGTAACCACGGCGTCTCTCAAGGGTGTTCATTTTTTTGCGAATAGCGCGGATGCAAGTATCCGGCAGTGGCCAATAATATCCCTTGACTTATACGCAGGCAAATGGCATTATCACCGTCAGAAGTTCCGGAAGTCATTTGTTGGGAGACCGCAAAGAGCTTTCTCTTGCGGTTTTTTGCTGCACATTTCCGTCAGCTTCAATTTCACCAGAAGGAGGTAGCTCACCATGGAAAAAGGTACCGTGAAGTGGTTCAATGATTCCAAAGGTTTTGGTTTCATTACCCGCGAAAAGGGCGGAGATGTGTTCGTGCATTTCGGCGACATCCAGGACAGCGGATTCAAGTCCCTGGCAGAAGGCCAGCAAGTGGAGTTCGACGTTGTCGACTCACCCAAGGGCCCCAAGGCCGCTAATGTTGTAAAGCTCTAATCCCGCGCATTACCCGATCAAGCAGGTCCTGATCTTCAGGGCCTGCTTTTTTGTCCGGCTCGATAGCTGTTACCTTCTCTTCACCGTTTCCCGAAATCGAAAGCATGAATTACCTGGCTGATTTTCATGGCGTGGATCTTGTGAATTTGCTATAGTATCCTCCATGCGGCTGCTCCTGCCGCACACCGGCCATGGAAGATAAATACGCCATTATCGCAGTTGACGACGACGAGGTCCTGTCCCGCCTGTTGAAGCAGTATTTCACCGGAGCAGGACATGTGTGCGAAGCATTTCCTAATGCCGAGGCTGCCCTGGAACGTATGAGCGGAGCGACCTTCGATGTTCTGGTGACCGATATCATTCTGCCCGGTATGAAGGGGCTGGAGCTTGCTGCACGGGCGCACCGATTGCGGCCGGAAATGAGCATTGTCGTCACCACCGGGTTCATCGACAACTTCTCCTATGATGAGGCGATCGCTGCAGGCGCGGCCGATTTCATCAAAAAACCCTTTTCCCTGAATGAGCTTATGATCCGCATCAAACACGTGCGGCTGCAGGAGCGTCTCCGCAAGATGTCGATTACCGACGAACTGACGGGCCTGCCGAACCGGCGCGGATTCTTCGTCCTGGCGGAGCAGCAGCTCCGGTCTGCGCAGCGGAGCGGAGGACACCTGGTCCTTCTGTTCGCCGATCTCGATGGCTTCAAAAAAATAAACGACACGCTGGGCCATCAGGCAGGCGACGAGGCATTGTGCTCTATGGCCTCCCTCTTCCGTCAGAGCTACCGCGACGCTGATATCATAGCCCGCATGGGTGGCGATGAGTTTGCGATCCTGCTGGTGAACCCGACGGAGCGCGGTGTAAAAGCCGCCCAGAACCGGCTGCAGCGGAACCTTGATCAGTTCAACGCCCGCGAGAACGGCGCGTACCAGCTTAAGGTCAGCATCGGCATGGCAGAGCTCGAGCCGGAAGTACAGACTTCCATTGACGTCCTGATGCGGCTTGCTGACGAGCGCATGTACGCTGAAAAGGAACGGAGCAGGAATAACGGTGTTAACCAGTCCTGATGGCTGCTCAAGGTCCGCGCGTACGTGCACGTTAAACCTCCCTGCAGAGCTGCTGTGCTGCGTCCCCCCCTGTTGTTCATGCCATGAATAAGCAAACTTCCGCCGCGAACTACCGCATGACCTTCTCAGACACGCTGACGCTCAGCTACCGGGTACGGATCTCCTCCCGGGCGAAGCGCATCAGGCTCACCATCTCTGCACGAAACGGATTGATCGTTGTTGTGCCACGGAGATGCGGTCTTCAGCAGATCCCCGGTATCCTGGAAGAGAAAAAGGAATGGATCGCTTCGCATCTCGAGCGCTTTGCCGAACTCCGGAAGCGCGCCGCGCTCGAACCGGTTGACCTGCTGCCGGCAGTCATCGATCTCCCGGCGCTGGGGGAACAGTGGTTGGTCACCTATCTTCAGACAGCGGCCAAGATCGTCTTTGTACGGACAACAGCTTTTGGACAGCTTACGGTCCAGGGAGCGGTCGCCGATAGCCGCGCCTGTCAGGGGGCACTGCAGCGCTGGCTGGCGCGCCGCTCGCGAGAACAGCTTGTTCCCTGGCTGACCCGCCTCAGCCTGCAAACAGGGCTTGAGTTTTCCCGGGCCGTGGTCAGGGGACAGCGGACGAGATGGGCAAGCTGCTCCGGACGAGGCACCGTCAGTCTGAACTATAAGCTCCTGTTCCTGCCTAGCCACCTGGTCAGCTACATCCTGATGCATGAGCTTTGCCATACACGGCACATGAACCATGCGGAAAAATTCTGGGCGCTGGTGAGGGGCTTTGAGCCTGCCTGTAACGATCATGATAAAGAACTGCGAAAAGGCTGGCAGCTGGTTCCGGTCTGGGCGGACGAGGCGCCGGGAGATGGTTGTCCGGGCTGATCTGCGCCATAGTCTTTCAGTTCACCAGTAAAGTACCTCTCCGAAACATGCGAATTCCCCGCACTCTCTCACACATCAATAAAGGGTATTGCAAAATTGTAGCTTATATACTACCTTGCCTTTAAGGAAGCCTTTCCCTACTTGCTATACTTTTATACGGATACTGATTGTTTTTGTCGTCATGTTATTGCCCTTCCTGTATTAGCTTCCCGGCGTCTTCAATGGTGGAATACAGAGAGGAATACAGAGCGACGTTGTTGCACACGTTGAGGAATACAGAGTGACGTTGTTGCACACGTTGCGTAGCGGCCATTTGCAAAGAGGCGCAGGGGTCGAGGCACGGGGGGGCAGGTCCATACTGTTTATGTCTTAATAAGCACTTTGACGAATGCTTCCGCAGTCCGTCAATAGTTCGCCCGCAGTTCCGCCTCGATTAGCGCCTGCAACTGATCGTACCCGAATTTCACCAGCGGCTTCCCGTTGACGAAGAATCCTGGCGTCTTCGTGACCTGGAGGGTCCTGGCGTCCGCCATGTCCTGCTCGATCAGCCGCGCGATCGCGGGGTCGTTCATGTCCTTTTTCAGTTTTT
This sequence comes from Nitrospirota bacterium, assembly GCA_031427195.1. Classification (GTDB taxonomy): domain Bacteria; phylum Nitrospirota; class UBA9217; order UBA9217; family UBA9217; genus GWC2-56-14. Next base: position 403 of record JANPMZ010000226.1, on the reverse strand, counting down.
TCATATCCAGCCCGACGCGGGGCAGGAGTTTCCAGAGGAGCTCTGGACGCGCTTTGTGGTGTTCCGTCCATTGCGGCTGGGTGTCGTACATGAACTTGAGGGTTTCCCAGTACTTCCCCTGCCGCCGGGCAGCTTCCAGGACCGCGCACATGTAGTCAGCACCCTCATGCAGGGGAGCATACCGGATGACGAGCTTGATCTTGCCCTGATAGGTAGCCATCATCTGTTTGATGAAGGGGTCAAAGGCGCGGCAGGTCTCGCACGCAGGGTCCATGAACTCCGTGATGGTGACCTTTGCCGCGGGATCACCGAGGACCGGCGAATGGTCTCGGACGAGCGCTTCGGCGTTCTTCCGCACCAGGGCGGTTACGCTCTCCTGTTTTTGCCCCGTGACCAGGAAACT
>JANPMZ010000225.1:0-8792 GCA_031427195.1 Nitrospirota bacterium | reverse complement strand
CACTGTAACATTTGAGCAGGTCAAAATGCCTATTTTGCCATATGCGGTACTCCTTAGATCTGCTACTCGCGGAGAACTGAAACATCCGCGGCTTTGCGTGTTTCCGTTTCGACGAAAGGTCATTTGTTCCCCGCATTGTCTGCTCTCGGAAAGAACGAATCAACAGTTTTCCGTACTTCGTCGAGCCATTCCCCTCGCTGCATTTCTGATCTGGTAACCATAACACCGAACATTCTGCGGTAAAAATTTGCAACCTCGCAAAGGCCAAAGATACAATGCTTCCAAATCGCTTCAAGGGGGTCTCCAAAGACATTCTGTTCCCTCTCTACTTCCGTATTGGAGGTGTTGAACACGATTGCTGCCTTGGCGTTGAGCAGACCCTTCGGCACTCCTTCACCGGAGTCGCTTTCCAGAAATTCGTAGGCAACGCCCGGACGAATCACCCTATCCACCCAGCCTTTTAGTATCGCAGGCGGTTGCCCCCACCAGTTTGGATGAACAACGATGATTCCCTCTGCTTCGGCCAGCTCTTCGCAATGCTCTTTAATGGTTTTTTTGCTACAATGAACATATGGACAACAATATCTTGAGCGAGGTCATCGACGTAGAATGGGAGATTCAGAAAGGCCTCGAGGTTCAGAACTTTTGGGACGTTGTCACTTACGTTGCAAAACAGTTGATATCGCCATTGGAAGCAGAGAATATCGCTACATGCCGCGCCACGCCCGCCTAGACGTCTCTGGAGCCCTGCACCATATCATGGTTCGAGGGGTCGATAAATCAACACCTTCCGCGATGCAGAAGACAAAGCCAGCTTCCTTCGAGACCGGCCTGACCGACGTCCATCCCGGGGTGCGTGAAGCTGCGCACGATGCCCTTGAAGCGATCGACGCCGGAGGCTAAAGAACCCCGTATTTTCTCAGGGCATGGGCGATAAGGACGCCGGCAAGGAAGACCGTGCCGGTGATCCCGATGAACGTGAAAAAAGAGTAGACAACCTTTTTTTGCCATGACAGGTCCGCGGTCCTGATGGAGCGGACGTAGACAAGAACGCTGAAGCCGAACCCCAGGATAAAACTTACTGTCTCGATCATGGGCAGAATAATAACCTACCTCCGGAGATCTGTCAACTGCATCGTATCAGGATTATTTATTTGACTCTCCCGGCGCTCTCCATTACTATTCAGTAATATAATCCTATGAAACGCAACGATGATACTAAAGATGAAGACGGCTGGGAATATGGCGACGTCTGGGACCAGGCGCCGCAGGATGAGCCGGGGTCCGAGGATGCTATCGAATACGTGGAGGTCCTGCGCGGCGATACGGGCATGGGATACAGCGATACCACCATGATGGAATACATCCTGTATCTCGGTGCGGCCGGGATCCAGGCCACATTTGACGCCTATCCTTTGCGGGAGATCAAGATCTACGTTCTGAAGGTCGAGGCGGGCAGAGAAGAGGAGGCCATGGGCCTTCTGCGGGAGAAATTGAAGAACCAGGGTTAAAAGGAAACGGGGGCAACGGCGATGAGCGTTTATCGTCCGCTCCCCTTCCATCTTATTATGAAGGAGTGTTTCATGTCTGAGGAAAAAGAGATCAATGAGCTTGACGAATCGCTCGAAGCGTACAAATCGAAAATATCGCAGGTGAACAAGGCGACCCTTACCTGGGACAAGGACCTCATCTTCGTGGGGCGCACGAACCGGGGGTATGAGGTCGAGTACGACGCGGCGCAGCAATGGGGCTGCTCGCCCACGGAAACGCTCCTGCTGAGCGTGGCCGGATGCATGGGGATCGACATGGTGTCGTTCCTCAAAAAAATGAAGGTGGAGATAAAATCCTATAAGATGGACATCGTCGGTGAGCGAAATCCCACGCCTCCTCAGTATTATACGTTTATCGAGATGATCATCTCCGTGACGGGTACGGGGTTGACCGCGAAAAAGATCGAACGGGCGATATCGCTGTCACAGGACAAGTATTGCTCGGTCTACCATTCCCTGAGGAAAGATCTGAAGGTGAAGGTGGAGTATACGTTTGAAAATGTAAACGCGTGAATGCGTGTATGCGTTTAAGCATGAATTCGTAAACATATGAAAATGGTATAACGCATTAACTCATTCATTCACGCATTGACGCATCAACGCCACTTGACGTTACCCGAGGCACTATGACCACCATTCGTCTCCTCAAAAACGGCAATGAGGCCTTTCCTGCCATGTTCAAAGCCATGGACGGTGCCCATACGTGCATTGCCCTTGAAATGTATATTGTGGCCGACGACGAGACGGGACGAGAGTTCCGCAGCCACCTTGTTGCTGCAGCGGAGCGGGGGATCAGCGTGATGGTGCTGATAGATTCCCTGGGGTCCTGGGCGCTCCCTGATTCTTTTTGGGACGGACTGCGAGCTGTTGGTGGTGATGTCCGCTGGTTCCGGCAGTTCAAATACGGTTTGTTCATGTTCCGCAATCACCGGAAGCTGCTGCTGATCGACAACCATACTGCGTATATCGGCGGCTTCAATATCGCGGACGAATATTACCGGGGCGTAGACGGGGAGCTTCCCTGGCGCGATAACGCACTGGAAATATCGGGTGATGAGGTTGTCCGGCTCCGATCATCTTTTTCGCGGATGTGGATCAGGGCGGAATTGCCGATCCACCGGGTCATCCGCAGGCTCAAGCTTGTTCGCCTCCGACGCGAACGCACGGCGCCGAATATCCGCCAGCACGGCGTGCGGTTCCTCGAAAGCGGGCTGGAGAGCCCGCTGCATCCGGTGCGCAAGCAATATGTTATGGTGATCGGCAATGCCGCCACCAGCATCGACCTTGCCATGGGGTACTTCTATCCTCCGGGAAGCATTATGCGCGCCCTCAAGCGGGCGGTGCGGCGCGGTGTGCGCGTACGGCTTCTGTTCTCCCGAAAGAGCGATGTGCCGATGGCGGGGTGGGCCGCTCGCGGGCTTTACGGCAGGCTGTTGCGCGCGGGGATCGAGGTGTGGGAATATCTTCCGACCATGCTGCATGCCAAGCTGGCGGTCGTCGATGATACGGTCATCACCGGTTCTGCAAATCTGGATATCAGGAGCGGCCGGATCAACTACGAGCTCGTGGTCGTTGTTCACGACCCGGCGATCGCGGCGCGGGCACAGTCGGACTTCGAGGAGGACCTGAAACAGTCGGAGCGTGTTTCTCTTGCGCAATGGCGCGCACGGCCCTGGATCCAGAAGGGGAAAGAACTGATAAGCTACTGGCTGCTTGCCCGTGCCGACTTTTTCGTTGCGCGCGCTGAACTGGCGAGGCGGATGCGGTAAGTGGGATATAAGGAGGAGGTATGGCACTAAAAGGGACAACAACCGAAAAAAATCTGCTCGCTGCTTTTGCCGGTGAGTCGCAGGCACGGAACCGCTACAGCTACTTCTCCAGTGCCGCCAAAAAGGAAGGCTATGAACAGATCGCCGCTCTCTTCCTTGAGACCGCTGATAATGAGAAGGAGCATGCCAAGCGGTTCTTCAAGTTCCTGGAGGGCGGAATGTCAGAGTTTACGGCGTCTTTTCCAGCCGGCAGGATCGGGACGACCGCCGAGAACCTGAGGTCCGCGGCGGAAGGCGAGAACGAGGAGTGGACGAAGCTGTACCCGGGATTTGCTAAGGTCGCCGATAATGAAGGCTTTCGCGAGGTGGCCGAGGCTTTCCGCCAGATCGCGAAGGTCGAGGTACGGCATGAAAAGCGTTACCGGAAACTTCTGGAGAACGTTGAGAAGGGGAAAGTGTTCAAAAAGGACGTTTCATCTGCTTGGAAATGCCGCAACTGCGGATACTACCATGAAGGTGCGGAGGCGCTCGACCTCTGCCCCGCATGCCAGCATCCCAAGACATACTTCGAAGTGGCAGCGGAAAATTATTGATTCAGCAGACGGTCTTCGTTCGGGGTAAGCTCTTGAGTAGAGCGAGACAAGACAGTAATATCTTCATAAAAACAACAGGTTCAGGTTCCAGGCCAAGAGGGGGATAAGCTTCCCTTTGCCGATTGCCGATCAGGACTTTTCATTGTTGCAAACACCGGTCCGCTGTCGTATAATGCCGCGTTATTCGATAGCGTTTGAACGGAGGTTGTTATGACGGATACAAAAGACTGGAAAGTTACAGAAGCACCCCCCTGTCCGCACTGCAAAGCGCTGATGGAGCAGATGGACTCACGCCACCTGGACTGGGATTCGCCCTATCTCTGGGTTTGCTACAATAATGAATGCACACTATTTAAAAAAGGGTGGGACCATATGATGCAGACCGTGGGGCAGCTCGTGTCCTACCGCTGTATGATCCAGCCCCAAAACGGTCAGCGGGGATTGATCCCGGCATTCAGCCACCAGTATCTTCAGGAGCATGGCAAACCGGCGAACCCGAACTACAACGAAGAGTAATCGCTCGCGAGAAGCGTAAAAAGTGGAAGCCGGGACCTGAAGAGGTTCCCGGCTTTTTTTTTGTGCCATGAGGTGCAGCGGGGATAGTATTTATACTACGAAAGGTCTTTGGACACGGAAGAAGCGGATGAACATCTGATAAAGGCGGATAACTTCTAGCATAAAGCGTTTACCTATTGGATGAACCTATTACGTAAAGAAAAAATCCGCCCTTATCCGCCTCTTATCCGTTGTTATCCGTGTCCAATGATTTTTTAAGGTTTATTGCCTCGACGCTCACGGCGCAGACTTTCAGCTCCGGGATCTTGACCACCGGGTCGAGCGCATCGTTCGTGAGCACATTGGCTGCGGCCTCGCGGTAGTGCATGGGGATGAACACTGTGCCTTCGGACACGCGGCGTGAGATCCTGGCCCTGAGTTCCAGCCTCCCGCGCCGCGAACGGACCCGGACCTTATCACCGTTCGCAATGCCCATTCGAAGTCCGTCCGCCAAATTCAACTCCACATACGCCTCGCCCGCATGCTTCTCGATGGCCCGTACCCTCCTGGTCATGGACCCGGAATGGTACTGATATAAATTCCTGCCCGTGGTCAGGATAAAGGGATATTCGATATTTGTCACTTCAGCCGGAGGGGTGAAGGGAACGATGATGAACGGGACTCTCCCTTTCGGGAACCCGTCCTTGTACAGGAATTCCGTGCCCGGATGGTCCTTTGAGGGGCAGGGCCACGCCAAACCGTTCTTCTCGATCCGATCGTAGGTGATGCCGCCGAGCGCGGGCCAGAGCCTGCCGAATTCCTCCAGGATCTTTTCCGGAGATTCGTACTCCATCGGGTATTGCATGGCGCGCGATATCCTGCTGATAATGGCGAGGTCGTTCCGCGCCCTGCCGGGAGGGTCGACCGCCTTGCGGACGCGCTGGACCTTGCGCTCAGTATTCGTGAACGTGCCGTCTTTCTCGAACGAGCAGGTGGCAGGCAGGATTACGTCGGCGTGTTGCGCGGTCTCGGTCATAAAGATGTCCTGCACTACCAGGAGGTCGAGCGAATTGAGCGCCTTGATGGTGTGGTGCATATTGGGGTCCGTCATGACCGGGTTCTCTCCCATGACGTACAGCGCCTTGAGCGAGCCTTCCACGGCGGCGTTCATCATCTCCGTGGCAGTGAGTCCCGGCTTGGGAGAAAGTTCCACGCCCCAGGCGTCCTCGAATTTTTTCCGGACAGCGGGGTCGTCCACTTTCTGATATCCGGGATAGACATTCGGCAGACAGGCCGCGTCCGAAGCGCCCTGGACGTTGTTCTGGCCGCGCAGAGGATTGACACCCGTGAATTCCCGTCCGATATTGCCGGTCAGGGTCGCGAGGTTGGCGATGGCCCGCACGTTGTCAGTTCCACAGGCGTGCTGGGTGATGCCCATGGTATAGAAGATGCCGGCCTTGCGGGACCCGCCGTAGAACCGGGCCGCTTTGATCAGGTCCTGCTTCGGAACTCCCGTGATCGCCTCGACCTTTTCCGGGGTGAACTCCTGGATGGTCTGCTTCCACTGTTCGAACCCTTCTGTCTTTTCGCTGATGAACTCATCATTCTGCAAGCCCTCGTTCACAATAACGTGGGCTATGCCGTTCAGGAGCGCGATGTCCGTGCCCGGACGCAGCCTGAGGAACACCTCGGCGAACTTGACCATCGGCACGCTGCGCGGGTCGGCGACGATGATCTTTGCGCCGTTTCGGTAGGCCTTGATCATCCGGTTCGCTATGACCGGATGGGTTTCCTTGGTATTGGATCCGATGATGAAGATCACCTCCATGCCCTCGATCTCGCGGATGGAGTTGGTCATCGCCCCGGAACCGAATATGGCGGCCAGTCCGGCCACCGTGGGAGAGTGTCAGTAACGGGCGCAGTGATCGACATTGTTCGTGCCGACCCCTGCGCGCATGAACTTCTGGAATGCGTAATTCTCTTCATTGGTGCAGCGCGCCGATGAAAGGCCGCCGATGGCGTCGGCGCCGTGTTTGTCCCGGATCGCCTTGAGCCGTCCGGCGATATACGCGAAGGCCTCGTCCCACGTGACCTCTTCGAACTGGATGTCGCGCCGTATCAGCGGCTTCGTGAGACGGTCGGGGCTGTTCACATACTGATAGCCGAACCGGCCTTTGACGCAGAGCCAGCCGTCGTTCCAGGTGCTCGGTTTCGAGGTGATGCGGATGATCTCATTGTTTTTCACATGGGCCGTGATGTTGCATCCCGTGCCGCAGAAGGCGCAGACCGTATCGATTTGCGCGACGTCCTGGTACCGTCCTTTGCGCGCCCACAGTTTTCCGGTCAGGGCGCCGGTGGGGCAGACCGAAACGCACTGACCGCAGAACTCGCAGTCGAGGTCGTCCTCGAAGTTCGTGCAGATCTTGGCCTGGAAGCCCCGATAGCCGATGTCGATCGCCTCGACACCCTGGATCTCGTCGCAGACCTTGACGCATTTTCCGCAGAGGATGCATTTTTCGAGGTCCTGTTCGATGAAGGGGTTCCCGTCCTTCTTCGGGTAGATCCGGCGCTCTCCGGGGTAGTCGAGACCGCGCACGTTATAGGCATAGGCCAGCTCCTGCAGCGAGCAGTCGCCGGTAGACTGGCAGGTCATGCAGTCGTTGGGGTGGTCCGAGATGATCAGTTCGAGGACCAGTTTTCTGAGTTCCTCGACCTGCGTTGTGTGCGTTACGATGTCCATGCCGTCGGCTACGGGGGTCGTGCAGGAGGCAACGGGGCGCGGGTATCCCTTGATCTCGACAATGCACAACCGGCAGCCGCCTGACGGGGACAGCTTCGGATGGTTGCAGAGTGTCGGGATGTAAATGTTGTTCAGCCGGGCCGCTTCGAGAACGGTCAGGGTATTGGGAACGGAGAGTTCCTTATCATTGATCGTGATCCGTACCATGGTTAGTCCCTCTCCACGGAATTAAACTTGCAAACTTCGAAGCAGGAGCCGCACTTGATGCACTTGCTCTGGTCGATCCGGTACGGCGTCTTTTTCGCCCCGGTGATGGCGGACGACGGGCAGGCCTTGAGGCAGGCCCCACAGGCCTTGCAGGCGGCCTCGTTGATCGAATAGACGAGCAGGCCCTTGCAGACCCTGGCGGGGCACTTTTTGTCCCGGATATGCGTCTCGAACTCGTTCCGGAAATACCTGATCGTGCTCAGAATGGGGTTTGGTGCGGTCTGGCCGAGGCCGCAGAGCGACGTTGCCTTGATGCCCGCGGAGAGTTTTTCGAGCCGCTCTATATCGTTCATCCGGCCGTGGCCCCTGGTGATCCGCTCCAGGATCTCGAGCAAGCGCTTGGTGCCGACCCGGCAGGGGACGCACTTTCCGCAGGATTCGGACTGGGTGAACTGTATGAAGTACTTCGCCATGTTCACCATGCAGTCGTCAGCGTCAAGCACGATCATGCCGCCCGAGCCAACAATGGAGCCGATCCGGGCGAGGGACTCGTAATCCACCTTGATGTCGAGCAGGCTTGCGGGTATGCAGCCGCCGGAGGGGCCGCCGGTCTGGACGGCCTTGACGGGTTTTCCGCTCTCCGTGCCGCCGCCGATGTCCTCGATGATCTCGCGCAGGGTGATGCCCATGGGCACTTCGATGAGGCCGGGGTTTTTGATCTTTCCGGTGAGCGCGAAGACCTTTGTCCCGCGGGACCGCTCGGTCCCGAATGAAGCATACCACTTGTATCCCCGCCGGATGATGGATGGAATATTGGCGAGGGTCTCCACATTGTTGATGACCGTCGGCTTCTGCCACAGTCCCTTGTGCACCGGGAAGGGCGGTTTGGCCCGGGGCTGGCCGCGCAGTCCCTCGATGGACGCGATCAGGGCCGTTTCTTCGCCGCAGACGAAAGCGCCCGCTCCGAGCTTGATCTTGATGTCGAAGTCGAAGGGGGTCCCGAAGATCTTGCTGCCCAGGAACCTGCGCTGCCGCGCCTTGTCGAGTGCGATCTTGAGGCGCTCGATTGCCAGCGGGTATTCGGCCCGGATGTAGACATACCCCTGATGTGCGCCGATGGCGTATGCGCCGATGATCATGCCCTCGATGACCGCGTGAGGATTGCCTTCGATCACTGCCCGGTCCATGAATGCGCCGGGGTCGCCCTCATCAGCGTTGCAGATGATGTATTTTACGTTTCCGCGCGCCTTCCGGCCCAGCTCCCACTTGAGGCCCGTGGGGAAGCCCGCGCCGCCCCGGCCGCGCAGGCCCGACGATTTTATCTCCTCAATGACGTCGTCCGGAAGCCATTCGGTCAGCACGTCTCGCGCGGCTACATATCCCCCCACCGCATGGTATGCGTCGGTGTCCTCAGGGTCGATCTTGCCGCAGTCCGACA